>NZ_JAWOTB010000009.1:0-81732 GCF_033338655.1 Vibrio sp. Vb1729
TCAGCGAGGTGGCATTATAGAGATTGCGATCACATTGGCAAGCCCTTTTTCTCGTTTTTTTTGATTTTTTTATCGTTTGGGTGTTTTTTATTCTAAAAGGCGAGTTTTCACTACTATTCTACCTCCATACACCCTGTAATCGCCCTGAATAAGGAAAAAAGATGAGCTCAATGAGAAGCTACAAAGGTATAAAGCCTGAACTTGGTGAGCGTGTTTACGTTGACCCAACCTCTGTTTTAGTCGGTGATATCCGAATTGGCGATGATTCTAGCATTTGGCCACTGGTAGCAGCGCGAGGTGATGTAAACCACATTCACATTGGTGATCGAACGAATATTCAAGATGGCAGTGTTTTGCATGTCACCCATAAGAACGCCGAAAACCCAAACGGCTACCCATTGATTATTGGTAATGACGTTACGATTGGCCACAAAGTGATGCTGCACGGTTGTGAGATCCACGATCGTGTTTTGGTTGGTATGGGAGCTATTGTTTTAGATGCTGTTGTAATTGAGTCAGAGGTGATGATCGGAGCAGGCAGTTTAGTGCCACCTGGGAAAGTATTAGAAAGTGGCTACTTATATGTTGGAAGCCCAGTAAAACAAGCTCGCCCTCTATCAGAAAAAGAACGAGCTTTCTTGCAAAAGTCTGCCAACAACTATGTGCAGAACAAAAGCGACTACTTAAATGAAGTAAAAGACTTGAACTAAAGCCCTGTTAACCGATGATGATATGGCCTTCTTCGTTGAAGGCTTCATCTTCTATTAGCTCTTCAGCCATTTCTTCTAGGTCGAATCGGTAATCAGTAAACACTTTAATTGCCGCTTGCTCAGTTTCAATCAGTGAACCACTGAGCTTTTCTAACTTTTGTTTCGTCACAAAGCACTCTATTAGTGCGCCTGATTGTTGCGCCGAAAAGTTTACCGATTGTGATACTTCATCCCATGATTGAATATCTGGGAATAAGATGGATTGATTCATCGCTTATTGACCTTCAAGGTTCTTTCTTAGTTCTCTGAGAATTTGTTTGGCACCAGGACGTAAGCCACGCCAGAGCATAAAGCTTTCCGCAGCTTGCCCAACTAACATTCCAAGACCATCATACGCATGAGCGGCGCCATTATCTTTTGCCCATAAGTTAAAGCTCGTCACCCCTTTGCCATAAATCATGTCATAGCTTGTACTGTTAGCGGCAAAGATGGAGGATGAAATAGTCGGCAGTTCACCACTTAGAGAAGCGGATGTGGAGTTAATGATGACATCATACTCTTCATCAATACTTGCCATCTCTTTGGCGCGGATAGGACCGTGAGAGACAAACAGCTCTGCAAGCTCCTGTGCTTTACTAAAGGTACGGTTGGTAATGGTTAAAGAGGTCGGCTTTTGATCAAGTAGTGGCTTAATAACACCACGAGCTGCACCACCAGCGCCAATAATTAGGATTCGCGCGCCTTCCAATACAACCTGATGCTGAAGCAGATCTTGCACTAAACCTGCACCATCAGTGTTGTCACCGATGATTTCACCATCGTCTAACTTCTTGAGGGTATTTACCGCGCCTGCTAACTGAGCCCGTTCTGTCAATCGACTAGCAAATTGATAAGCATCTTCTTTAAATGGCATAGTGATGTTGCACCCCTTGCCACCTTCAGCAAAAAACACCTTCGCCGCGTCAATAAAACCATCAACAGGTGCACTTTCTGCGGTGTACACCAAAGATTGATTAGTTTGACGAGCAAACAAGGTGTGAATGAATGGCGACTTACTGTGTCCGATAGGATTACCAAACACGGCATAGCGATCGATTTGCTGGGTCATTTCCTTACCTTTGTTCCTTACTTAGATATAGAGAAAACAGGGCCACCTGATTACAGATGACCCTATCACTATCTATCTATATAGAAAAGGAGATTCCGTGCTTACCACTCTCGGGGCGTTAGGTATCGCTCGTAAAGTTCGGCTTCTGGCGATCCCGCTTCTGGCTCGTAGCAGTACTCCCAGCGAGCGAGCGGCGGCATTGACATCAGAATCGACTCAGTACGCCCACCACTTTGTAAACCAAATAAGGTGCCACGGTCATACACTAAGTTGAACTCTACGTAACGGCCGCGACGATATAGTTGGAATTCACGCTCACGCTCACCATACTCGATCTCTTTACGACGAGAAACGATCGGCAAATAAGCCTGGCAATAGCCTTCACCGACTGCTTTGATGTAAGCAAAACACTTATCAAATTCCCACTGGTTTAGATCATCAAAGAACAAACCGCCAACACCGCGAGTTTCATTACGATGTGGTAGGAAGAAATATTTGTCACACCATGCCTTATGCTCTTGGTAAACATCGTCACCAAATGGTGCACAAAGCTGTTTTGCAGTGTCGTGCCATGATTGGCAATCTTCTTCAAATGGGTAGAACGGCGTTAGGTCAAAACCACCACCAAACCACCAAATTGGGTCTTCGCCATCTTTTTCTGCAATAAAGAAGCGGACATTGGCGTGTGAAGTCGGTACGTAAGGGTTTTTAGGGTGAATAACCAAAGAAACACCCATCGCTTCAAAACGACGACCCGCTAGCTCTGGGCGATGCGCTGTCGCAGATGCTGGCATTTCTTTCCCTTCCACATGCGAGAAATTCACGCCTCCCTGCTCGAAAACAAGGCCATCACGCAAAACACGTGAGCGACCACCGCCACCCAGACGCTCTCCTTTTTCACGTTGCCATGCATCTTCGACAAAGACGGCCTTTCCATCTTCTTGTTCTAACTGCTGACAAATGGAATCCTGAAGTGACATCAAGAACTGCTTTACGGCGTGCTTATCGATCGCTGACATACGTTATTACCTATTACGTGAAACCTAATGATGGCTGGCTAGCAGGGTTAACCCTGTCTTAATATTTGTGAAGTTTTGGCGTCACGAATCTCGCTGGGTTTATCACGACCGCTGGTCTCGCCACGAAGAATGGCGACCAGCTTATCACCCAACTGCTCTTCGACTTCTTCCGTGGTCATACACGGTGGTAAGCCGGAAAGATTCGCGCTGGTAGAGGTTAACGGCTTTCCGAATGCATTACACATTTTTTGCACCAAAGGATGATCAGTCACACGAACCGCAATTGAATCAAACTGCCCTGAAACCCAGTTGGATACTTTATCGCTCGCTGGCATGATCCAAGTGTATGGGCCTGGCCAAGTGGCATGAACAGTCTGTAATTGTTCTTCAGTCAACTGAGATTCATCAATATAAGGCAAGAGCTGATCATAACTTGCCGCGATGAGAATCAGCCCTTTTTCTACCGGACGCTGCTTGAGCTCTAATAGCTTTTGAATTGCTTCTGGGTTATCTGGATCACATCCGACACCAAAAACCCCTTCTGTTGGATAGGCAATCACTTCGCCTTGCTTGAGTGCGTTGAGCACTTGTTCAAAGTTATCCACCGATTACTTCCTATTTGTTTGACTGTGTTGTTTTCACTAAGTGTACAAATATTCATTCTCAGACACTAAAGCAATTTTTTTATAAAATGTATCAATAGCGCCAACAACAAGACGCAAACGTTTGCTTGAGATAAAAATCCCCGTATAATGCGCACAAATTTATAGCTCACCTAATTTTTGCAGCTTAAAGGAGTTTGAGATGAAAGTCGGTATCATCATGGGTTCTAAATCCGATTGGCCAACCATGAAACTAGCAGCGGACATGCTAGACCAATTTGGCGTGCCTTACGAAACAAAAGTCGTGTCAGCACACCGAACTCCTCAATTACTGGCTGACTACGCCAGTGGCGCAAAAGAACGCGGCATCAAAGTTATCATCGCAGGCGCAGGTGGTGCAGCCCACCTACCAGGTATGGCGGCGGCGTTTACTAGTTTGCCTGTGCTTGGGGTTCCCGTTCAGTCTCGTGCACTGAAAGGTATGGATTCACTGCTTTCTATTGTACAGATGCCAAAGGGAATTGCGGTTGGTACATTGGCGATTGGCGAAGCGGGCGCAGCAAACGCCGGTATCCTAGCAGCGCAAATCCTAGGCACTCATGATGAAAACATCATGGCGAAGGTAGAAGCATTCCGTAATGAGCAAACGGAAACAGTTCTCGCAAATCCAAACCCTGCAGAGGATTAATCAGATGCATGTACTGGTTCTTGGTGCGGGTCAGTTGGCTCGTATGATGTCTCTGGCTGGTGCGCCACTGAATATTCAAATTTCAGCTTACGATGTCAGCAGCGGTGATGTCGTTCACCCTTTAACTCAACAGGTACTTGGCCATGGCTTGGAAAATGCGATTACGCAAGTTGACGTGATTACTGCCGAGTTCGAGCATATTCCACATGACGTGCTCAAGGTTTGCGAAGCGAGCGGCAAGTTCCTACCAAGTACGCAAGCCATCAAAGCAGGTGGTGATCGCCGTATTGAAAAAGCACTGCTTGATGATGCTGGCGTGCGCAACGCGAAATACTACGTCATTGAAACTCGTGAAGACTTTGAGCGCGCAATTGAACACGTTGGTATGCCAATGGTTCTGAAAAGTGCATTAGGTGGTTACGATGGTAAAGGCCAATGGCGCTTAAAAGAAGCTTCTCAAGTCGACGACATTTGGACTGAGATGGCAGAGTGCATCGCGGCAACACCAACTCAAGCGATTGTTGCTGAAGAGTTTGTTCCTTTTAACCGCGAAGTATCACTGGTTGGTGCTCGAAGCAAAGATGGCAGTGTGGAAGTGTATCCTCTGGCAGAGAACGTCCACACCAACGGTGTATTGAGCCTTTCTACTGCGATTGATGCGCCAGGGTTACAGGAACAAGCAAAGCAAATGTTCACGGCAGTCGCAGATAGCCTAGATTACGTTGGCGTATTAGCGCTTGAGTTCTTTGATGTCGATGGGGCACTTTTAGTGAATGAGATTGCTCCACGCGTGCACAACTCTGGTCACTGGACACAGCAAGGTGCAGAAACGTGTCAGTTTGAAAACCATCTGCGCGCAGTGTGCGGCTTGCCATTAGGTAGTACGAAATTGGTTCGTGAAACCTCAATGATCAATATTCTTGGTGAAGACACACTACCAGAAGCATTGTTATCAATGGATGGTTGCCACCTTCATTGGTATGGCAAAGAGAAACGTGCAGGTCGCAAGATGGGACACATCAACGTGTGTGGCGACTACCCAGGAGAATTGCACCGTAGGTTGTGCGCTCTGGCAGACATCTTAGACCCAATAGCTTTCCCAGCCGTGCAAGCGTTCGCTAAACAGCCTCAACACTAACGTTTGGCAGCAAAAAAATAAAAAAAGGGTCGCACGATGCGACCCTTTTTAATTCCTTTGATGTATTTACCCTTGCTGGGTGTGCTGGCACTTACGGTTGGCACATTGCAATTTCACACCACTGGCAAGTTTCTTCTCCACCAACAGAGTAAAACCACACTCTTCGCATCGCCCCTTGACCGGAGCAAGGTTCACAGCAAATTTGCATTTAGGGTAGTTGTCACATGCGTAGAAGGTTTTACCAAAACGCGTCTTACGTTCAACTAAATGACCTTTACCGCATTCAGGACACGCTTGGTGCTCTTGCGACTGTTTTTCTGGCTCTGGTTGATTAATCGACTCAATATGATGGCACGCCGGATAGTTACTGCAACCAACAAACATCCCATAACGCCCTTGGCGTAATACCAACTCGTTACCACAATCTGGACAAGGCACACCCAACTCTTTCACGATGTGACCATCATTGCTGTGTAGCGGTTTAATGTAATCACAGCTTGGGTAATGGTTACAGCCGAGAAATGGGCCATGTTTTCCGTGCTTGAGAGTCAGCTCACCACCACATTTTGGACACGGCTCGTGCTCCAAAGCGTGTTCATGGGCAGAGAAAAGGGTGTTGTCGATTTTACTACTCATACTTACCGTTTCGTGAAAAACACACAAAAAGACAAGCTCGCGTTTATTCTAGCTAAACTCGAACTTGCCCAGATGGTTAGTGAAGAATCCCTTGTTCCTTGGTGTACAACAGCTCTTCCATTAGCGTGTAAGCGTTTTCGTTACCAGGCACATTGAACAGCACCATCAGAATGATCCATTTGAGATCTTCAAGCTCAAACTCACTCGTTTCTAATCCCATCACTCGGTCAATCACCATTTCGCGAGTTTCTGTGGTTAACACATTGATTTGCTCGAGAAACAATAGAAATCCTCGGCATTCCAAATCTAAACGCTGCATCTCTTTCGCTGTGTAGATACGAGTTGATGACGAAGCCATGCAAGTCGAGATTGCAGAAGAGGTGTCACTTTGCTGCAATGCGGCAAGCTCTTCTAACCAGACAAGGGCTTTGTAGATATCTTTTTGTTGGAAGCCTGCACGAAGCAACTCTTCTTCCAACTCGTCTTGTTCGACCTGTAACTCTGCATCGCTATGGATGTAGGTTTCGAATAGATACATCAGTATATCCATCATCATAGCTAGCCCCTCCCCTTTCGAATATAGCCACCTGAAACCGCAACGACATGCCCAGAGAGTTCTAACTCTAAGAGCTGCATCATGACTTCTTGGACAGGTATATTGGTCCTGTTTGCAAGAATATCAACCGGTGTAGCTTCACTTCCTACGTTAGCTAACAGCTGAGGAAATGGCAATTCTTCTTCATCATTTAACGTAGAAAATAAATCGGTACTCTGATGAATAGACCAATCAAGCAAGGACTGTATTTCATCTAAGACATCTTTCGTCTTTTCTACGAGGCAAGCGCCATGACGTATCAACTGGTTTCCACCGCAGGCATTGGGGGCATTGATTGACGCTGGCAGCGCAAATACTTCTCGACCTTGCTCAAGCGCGTAACGAGCTGTAATTAACGAGCCGCTCTTTTTCGCCGCCTCGACGACCAGTACACCAAGCGATAATCCACTAATAATACGATTACGACGCGGGAAGTTTTCTGGGCGCGGCTTGGCATTAGGCCGAAACTCAGACACCAAAGCCCCATGTTCAATAACACGTTGCGCTAAACCACGATGACGTGCCGGATAAATATTTGCTAAGCCAGATCCTAGCACCGCAATCGTCTTACCACCCGCTTGCAACGCACCATCATGCGCATGACCATCAATGCCTAAAGCGAGACCACTGGTGACAATAAAATCGTGCTGAACAAACTCTGCAGCAAACTGACGTGCATGCTGTAATCCATCAATACTCGCATTTCGGCTGCCAACCATCGCGATTTGTGGCTGAGAGAGACAAGTAGGGTTTCCTTGAACAAAAAGTAGAGGTGGCGGTGCAACGATTTGTTTGAGTTGAGGTGGATAACGCGGGTCAGTCAGTGTCAGGATATGATGATTTGTAGAAGCCTCAAGCCAGCTTAAACAAGCATCGACTTCTTTATCTGTTGAAGCCCAAGCTTGAATTTGCTTAGTTGTTAACCCAAGTTGTTGTAGCTGTTCAGGAGAGAAGTTTACGATGTTACGTGGCGTGTCTCTTGCCAGTAGCTTATTCATTTTGACGCCGCCAATGCCTGGTAAACAACTCAGTTTTAACCAGGCAGCGAGATCATCGTTATTTCGTCGATTCATCGATGGTTAATTCGTCCGCCAACGGTGACACCACCGAAATATCTTGGTTAATGGGTTTAGTACTGTTAGTGATCAGTGCCAAGCTAAAGTACTCATAAGGACGAATGACCAGCAACTCACCAACTTTGCTTTGAGGCAAAGTAATTTTCTTATCAAGCACGCCAAACTCTTTCTTGAACTCATCGCCGTCTTTGTAAACTGGGTGCGCGTCTTCTTTTAAATCAAACACACTGCCTTGCTTCAGATTGTCTGACGTGCCTTTATCAATCACCACGACTTGGTTAGTTGAACTAAAGCGAATGCCTTCGATATTACCTAGCAACTTTGCAGAATTGCCTTGTGGCGACGGCAGCGGATAGAACGTAGTCGTGAAGTCAGTATTCTCAACCGATTGATTTGGCAACGCGATATCGTTACGTAGGATTTCTTGCATTTGCGATGTAAGCTTCAAACCTGAATAATCACTCGAAGCTTCAACGAGCTCGCCTTTGGCAATCAAACGCAGCGCGGTAATCTCTTCGGACACATCGTCACGCGAAAAGGTAGCTACTGGTCGGTAAATAGCCCAACCTGTCGCGGTCTGATTGCCATTGATATACAGCACATCTTCTGCAGTCAGATACTTACTGCCTTTGCTGCTACCCATCACTTTTGCTGCTCTGTTCAACGAATCTTTATCTAGCAACCGATCCGATTGAAGGTAAGGCATCACCAAACCTTCCGCAACGGTTGGTACGGCTTTCTTTTCTGTGATGCGAGCTTTCGGGCTCAGCTTCTTAACCGGTTTTAGGCTCAACACGGGCTGACCGTTAATCCACACCAAAGACAGCTTGTCTCCGGGATAAATTAAATGAGGGTTATCGATTTCCGGGTTTACTTGCCATAAACGAGGCCACAACCACGGGCTATCTAAGTACATGGCCGAAATATCCCATAGCGTATCGCCCTTCACGACTACATACGTTTGTGGCGCATCATCTTTAACAGTCAGTGGGTTCGCATCCACATTTGCTACAGCGTTGAAAGAGAAAAGTAACGGCAACGTAACACTGGCAACGTTGCGGAAAATTCGATTCATGACCCTCGTCCTTGGTCTATTAAGCAGGAACCAGAATGGAAATTGGTGCAAGGATGCTGTCATTTAGGCTATAAAATGTCTAGAATTGAGCCAACAAGGTTTGTGCTGTTTCGGCACAGTTCAATATTTCGAGTGAATATGTCTGTATTACAAGTATTAACATTCCCGGATGATCGCCTGCGCACAGTCGCAAAGCCTGTTGAAGCGGTGACCCCTGAGATTCAAAAAATCGTCGATGACATGATTGAAACCATGTACGACGAAGAAGGTATTGGCCTTGCTGCAACGCAGGTTGATATCCACAAACGTATCGTAGTGATTGATATTTCAGAAACTCGCGATGAGCCGATGGTGCTAATCAACCCTGAGATTCTGGAAAAGCGTGGCGAAGATGGCATCGAAGAAGGCTGTCTGTCGGTACCAGGTGCACGCGCACTTGTGCCTCGCGCTGCAGAAGTTACCGTTAAGGCACTGGATCGTGATGGCAAAGAGTTCACCTTTGAAGCCGACGACCTGCTAGCGATTTGTGTTCAACACGAGCTTGATCACTTACAAGGTAAGCTGTTCGTGGATTACCTATCGCCACTGAAACGCAAACGCATTCAGGACAAGCTAGCGAAAATCAAACGCTTTAACGAGAAGCAGCAAAACGCTTAATCTCGAACCATACCAATTAGAAGGAAGTCTACCTTGAGTCAGTCTTTACGAATTGTCTTTGCAGGTACTCCGGATTTCGCCGCCCGTCACTTGGCGGCGTTGTTGTCTTCGGAGCATGAAGTCATCGCGGTTTACACAAACCCAGATCGTCCAGCGGGTCGTGGCAAAAAATTGGCTGCGCCACCGGTAAAACAACTGGCGCTAGAACACAATATCCCGGTTTACCAACCTGAAAGCTTTAAGTCCGACGAAGCGAAACAAGAACTTGCCGATCTGAACGCCGACCTCATGGTTGTCGTGGCGTACGGTATGCTGCTGCCACAAGCGGTTCTTGATACCCCTAAACTGGGTTGTATCAACGTACATGGTTCTATCCTACCTCGTTGGCGTGGTGCGGCTCCAATCCAACGCTCTATTTGGGCGGGCGATGCAGAAACTGGCGTGACCATCATGCAGATGGATATCGGTCTCGACACTGGTGATATGCTGAAGATTGCAACTCTGCCAATCGAAGCGACAGATACCAGCGCTTCAATGTACGAAAAATTGGCTGAGCTTGGTCCAGAAGCCCTGATTGACTGCCTAGTAGACATTGCTGCGGGTAAAGCAGTGCCAGTGAAGCAAGACGATGAGCTCGCGAACTATGCGAAAAAGCTCAGCAAAGAAGAAGCACGCATCAACTGGAACGACGATGCGGCGCACATTGAGCGCTGCGTTCGTGCATTTAACCCATGGCCAATGAGCCACTTTGAGGCGGCAGAAAACAGCATCAAAGTATGGCAAAGCCGTGTCGCAGAGCAAACCAGTGACAAGCCAGCCGGCACCATCGTGCAAGCAGATAAAACCGGTATTTATGTTGCGACAGGCAACGGCGTACTGGTGCTAGAGCAACTGCAAGTTCCTGGCAAAAAAGCCATGTCAGTTCAGGATATTCTGAATTCGCGTGCGGCTTGGTTTGAAGTGGGCACTCTGCTGGTTTAAGCCATATTAGGGGTTATCATCCCCAATAATACGAACTTTTAGAGGGCAGAGATGCCCTCCTTTACTTTAAGGTACTCATCATGAATGTTCGCGCTGCGGCTGCTAACGTCCTGTATCTTGTCGTCGACAAGGGCCACTCACTTTCAAGCGCTCTTCCAGCGGCTCAACAAACGGTACGACCTCGTGACCACGCTCTGTTACAAGAGATCTGTTACGGTGCGCTACGTTACCTCCCTCGCCTAGAAATGATCGCAAACCAGTTGATGGATAAGCCCCTCAAAGGCAAACAACGTGTATTCCATCACCTAATTCTGGTTGGTATTTACCAACTGAGCTTCATGCGTATTCCTGCGCACGCAGCAGTTGGTGAAACGGTTGAAGGCACTAAAGAGCTGAAAGGTCCTCGTCTGCGTGGTTTGATTAACGCTGTATTGCGTAACTACCAGCGCAACCAAGAAGAACTCGACCAAATGGCCGTCAGCAACAACGCTGGCAAGTACGGTCACCCAAGCTGGTTACTAAAACTGCTGCAAGAGGCCTACCCACAGCAATGGGAAAGCATTGTTGAAGCGAACAACCAAAAAGCACCAATGTGGCTGCGTGTGAACCATCAACACCACACTCGTGATGAATACCTTGCGCTGCTCAAAAATGAAAACATTGATAGCACGCCACACACAGAAGCAATGGACGCCATAAAATTGGCCGCACCATGTGACGTGATGAAGCTACCTGGTTTTGAAAAAGGTTGGGTTTCGGTCCAAGATGCGGCGGCGCAGCTCTCGATCAACTATCTAAAACCACAAGACGGCGAACTGATTTTAGATTGCTGTGCAGCGCCAGGTGGCAAGACGGCGCACATTCTAGAGCGCACGTCAGGCAGTGAAGTGGTCGCGATTGACTGCGACGACACACGCTTGAAACGTGTGCATGAAAACCTGAAGCGTCTCAACCTTCAGGCAAAAGTGGTTTGCGGTGATGCGCGTAATCCACAAGAATGGTGGCAAGGCGAGCAATTTGATCGCATTTTGCTGGATGCCCCATGTTCTGCGACTGGCGTGATTCGTCGTCATCCAGACATCAAATGGCTACGTCGTGCAGACGACATCGCCGCATTAGCAGAGCTGCAAAGTGAAATTTTTGATGCCATGTGGACGCAACTGAAGCCCGGCGGCACCATGGTTTACGCGACTTGTTCAATCACACCGCAAGAAAACGTGGAGCAAGTAAAAGCGTTTTTAGCACGTACCGCGGATGCGCAACTGCTGGATTCTGATCCCGACCAGCCTGGTCGTCAAATTCTACCAGGCGAAGAAGATATGGATGGTTTCTACTACGCAGTACTAACTAAAACACACGCGTAACAGCATGCTAAATAGGGCGATTGAAGTGATTTCAATCGCCTTTTTCAGATACGAGAAAAGAGTATGAAGATCATTATTCTTGGTGCAGGTCAGGTTGGCGGCACACTGGCAGAAAACCTAGTGGGTGAAAACAACGACATCACCATCGTCGACAATAATGCCGACCGACTGCGTGAATTGCAGGACAAATACGACCTACGTGTGGTCAATGGCCATGCGAGCCATCCAGACGTGCTACACGAAGCTGGCGCGCAAGACGCCGATATGCTCGTCGCAGTAACCAACACTGATGAAACCAACATGGCCGCCTGTCAGGTCGCGTTCACTCTATTCAATACCCCAAACCGCGTTGCGCGTATTCGCTCTCCAGAATACTTGGCAGAAAAAGAAGCCCTGTTTAAATCTGGCGCTATTCCTGTTGATCACCTTATCGCACCAGAAGAACTCGTTACGAGCTACATCGAACGTCTGATCCAATACCCAGGCGCGCTGCAAGTGGTGAGCTTTGCTGAACAGAAAGTCAGCCTAGTGGCGGTGAAAGCCTACTATGGTGGCCCGTTGGTGGGTAATGCGCTATCTGCTTTGCGTGAGCACATGCCGCACATCGATACCCGTGTGGCAGCTATTTTCCGCCAGGGTCGCCCGATTCGCCCACAAGGCACCACGATTATTGAAGCCGACGATGAAGTGTTCTTCGTTGCAGCAAGTAATCATATTCGCTCAGTGATGAGTGAGCTTCAGCGCCTAGAAAAACCGTACCGCCGCATCATGATTGTTGGCGGGGGTAACATCGGCGCAAGCTTGGCAAAACGCCTAGAGCAAACTTACAGCGTGAAGCTGATTGAGCGTAACTACCAGCGTGCAGAAAAGCTCTCTGAGCAACTAGAAAACACCATCGTGTTCTGCGGTGATGCGGCAGACCAAGAGCTTCTCTCGGAAGAGAACATCGACCAAGTCGACGTCTTCATCGCGCTGACCAACGAAGATGAAACCAACATCATGTCTGCAATGTTGGCAAAACGCATGGGCGCTAAAAAAGTGATGGTGCTGATCCAACGTGGCGCTTATGTAGACCTGGTACAAGGCGGCGTAATTGATGTAGCAATCTCACCTCAGCAAGCCACTATTTCAGCCTTGCTAACGCACGTTCGTCGCGCTGATATCGTAAACGTATCCTCACTTCGCCGCGGCGCTGCGGAAGCGATTGAAGCCGTCGCTCACGGTGATGAAAGTACATCTAAAGTGGTTGGACGTGCGATTGGAGATATAAAGCTTCCACCTGGGACCACCATTGGTGCTATCGTTCGTGGCGAAGAAGTTCTTATTGCCCACGACCGTACGGTCATCGAGCAGGATGATCATGTGGTGATGTTCCTGGTCAACAAAAAATACGTATCAGACGTCGAAGCGCTATTCCAACCGAGTCCATTTTTCCTCTAGGATTTTCCTATGGTCAACTTACGTCCCGTACTGTTTGTTATCGGGCTGGTTTTATCCAAACTGGCCCTGTTTATGTACGTGCCGACTTTGGTCGCTTTCTTTACCGGTACGGGGGGGTTCCTCGATTTCGCCCAAGCCGTTGTGATCACGCACCTTGCCGCCTTCATCTGCCTAACGATAGGTCGCACCGCCAAGTTCAAACTCAGCGTACGCGATATGTTCCTCATCACCAGTTTGGTTTGGACCATCGCGAGTGCGTTTGCCGCCTTGCCATTTGTGTTTATCAACCACATCAGCTTCACCGACGCCTACTTCGAAACGATGTCGGGTATCACCACGACGGGCTCAACGGTGCTCAGTGGCCTAGACAACATGGCGCCGAGCATCTTGCTGTGGCGCTCTATTTTACAGTGGCTTGGTGGCATTGGTTTTATCGTGATGGCGGTAGCAGTGTTACCTATGCTGAATGTCGGTGGTATGAAGCTATTCCAAACCGAATCATCAGATTGGTCGGATAAAAGTAGTCCAAGAGCGAAAACGGTCGCCAAAAACATCGTAGCGGTTTATTTGATGCTAACAGGCTTATGTATTTTGGGCTACTTGGTCACCGGCATGAACCTGTTCGAAGCAATCAACCATGCCTTTACTACGCTATCGACGGGTGGATACTCTACATCTGATGGGTCAATGAACCACTTCTCTAATGGCGCACATTGGGTGGCCACTACCTTTATGTTCTTAGGTGGTTTGCCGTTTTTGCTCTTTATCGCCGCATTACGTAAACGCCGTATTGATGTGTTGGTTAACGACGCTCAAGTTAGAGGATTTGCGTACCTGTTCGTATTCTCTAGCTTAGTGATTTCAGCTTGGCTAGTGATTCGAGATGGGTACACCATTTTGGATGCCCTGCGAGTGTCGATGTTTAATATTGTCTCTGTCGTCACCACAACTGGCTTTGGCTTAGAAGACTTCACCGCATGGGGCGCATTACCCACTACACTTTTCGCATTCTTAATGATGGCGGGAGCATGCTCAGGATCAACGTCTGGCGGGATCAAAATCTTCCGCTTCCAAATTGCAATGACGCTGCTAAACAAACAAATGATGAAGTTGATTCACCCTTCAGGGGTGTTTGTACAGCGTTATAACCAGCGACCGGTGAATGATGATATTGTTCGCTCAGTGGTGGCATTTGGCTTGATGTTTTTTATCACCATTATCTTTATCGCGGGTTGTTTAAGTGCTCTTGGCCTCGACCCTGTGACCAGTATTTCTGGCTCAATCACCGCCGTTGCCAATGTTGGCCCTGGTATGGGTAGTGTGATTGGCCCGACAGGCAACTTCGCGCCTCTGCCCGATACTGCCAAATGGCTCTTAAGCTTTGGGATGTTAATGGGCCGCTTGGAAATTCTGACTATTCTTGTACTGTTCTTTCCTGCGTTTTGGCGCCGCTAAGCAGACTCTAATTAAAAGGTATAACAATGAAAACATGGATTACTCTGGCGACCCTACTTGCCGCCTCATCCACATACGCCGCCGAGGTCATCACTTTAGCCGATGGTCGAGAAGTGAAGTTGAACGATGACTTTACCTGGGAATACGTCATGAAAAAACCGGCGCAGCAAGCGACGGAGACACAAACAACAGCAAGCGTAGTTGAAACAATCGCAGCTCCTGCGATTGCGACAATTCCAGTGGTAACGAAAACCGTTGGCACGACCGTGGTGGTAAACGCCAAAAAGCCAACCATGCAGCTATCAGATTCAGGTGTGGATGTATTGATTGGTTCAGCAAGCTATCAAAGCGGTGAGCTTGTTTTACCTACATCAATCACCAACCAAAGCTCTCAATCTGTCATTCAAGTGGAAGTTGAGGTGCAAGTGTTTGATATGTCTGGTCAGCAACTGGCAAAAGAAAACGTAACAGTTTGGCAATCCATCAAGCGCATGGCGGATACCTACCTGCGACCACAGCAAGCGGAACAAGGTAAGAGCATTAAATTGGCTGTACCGCAATCACAGCAATATCAGTTTTCTGCCAAAGTGCTAGAGGTAAAAACTCGCTAATACGTGTTTAATATTCTTTGTTGAGCCTATCGGTTAGATAGGCTCAACAAAGTAATAAATCGCAAAGAAATGGCACACGCAGCCAGCCAAAACAAAGCCGTGCCAAATCGCATGGTTAAAGGGAATGCGCTTCGCGACGTAGAAAATTACCCCTAGTGAATACACAATTCCACCAGCAGCAAGCAGTGTAAGTCCGCCGACATCCAAGTTAATAGCTAATTGATAAATCACAATCAACGATAACCATCCCATCACCAAATACGTCATCAAAGAAAGCTTTTTAAATCGATAGACGAACGCAACTTTCATGATGATGCCGATCAACGCAATGCTCCAAATAACGATCATCAACCCAAATGCTAGAGGTGTTCTTAAGCTGACTAACAAGAAAGGGGTATAGCTGCCTGCTATCAAAAGATAAATAGCACAATGGTCGAAGGTTTTTAGCCAACGTTTCGCTTTGGGATGAGGGATCGCATGATAGAGCGTCGAGGCCAAAAATAGCACGATAATACTCGCACCATAAATCGCCATACTGGTAAGCGTTAAAGTGTCAGCTTGATGGTCTATGGCTTTAACTAACAGCAGTATCAAGCCAACAATACCAAAAATCATCCCTATACCGTGGGTGATGGTATTGGCCAGTTCTTCACGTTGACTGTATTGAGGTTTCTGCAGCTCGGACATCAATGTGCCTATACTAGAGTTTGAAATTTGCTCTAGTATGGCACATTAGGCTTACACGTGTAAGCTTAAATTAAGACTCATGAACGGCAGTAGTTTGATCGAGATAATTGAGGACAAGTTCGCCAACTTGATCTGGCTTAGTCGTGGCAGGAATGGTCAGCTCTCGCTTGAGTTTGCCACTGCCCAGTAAGCTCGCGAGCATGCCACCTTGCCCCTTGCGTGTGCGGTCAACTTCAAACCACAACTTGAGCTCTTGCTCACTGCGGTGGGCAACAAATTCTAATTCGCGCCACACGCCGTGGTAAGGTCCGTCGGTTGGCACCAGTTCAAACTCTTGCACAAATGGTAGATCGAATCCTTTCACTTCCTCGCATTCCACCTGGCGAATTCGTAAACCTTGCGCTTCAAATGCAGATAGTACCGCATCCATCAGTGGATCAGGTCGAACGGTGAGGATGTCTTTATCAGTCGGATCCAAAGCAGCAGCAACGTCTAAACCAGTTTCTAACCATACTTTGGCATCACCAATGGTGACAGGCGTGTTCCAAGGCACATCGAGCTTAACATCGAAGGTACGCTCTTCGCCGGAATGGATGGTAAATGCGTAAGGGAGACTCCACTTAGCAAGCACATGAGTTTGAGGTACTCGGCGCATGCTGTGTCCTTCTCGCGCACCACGGTCATCAGGGGCTTCGGCGATGTAGCGGCAACAGAGTTTTAAATCAATGTTGTCGATCGCTTGTTCAGTCGCACCACCATATACATGGATAGACACATCCACACTTTGACCTGGGTATAGCACGTCTTGGTTTAAGATTGAGTCGACCTTCGCGCTCCCAATCCCAAAACTGGCAAGTGTCTTCTTCAAAAATGACATAGGCACCTCCTTCATCGAGATCTCATACTACTACTGCTGATCGAGGGATCAAACAAAAATTGCCTCGAACATCGCGACAAAATGACAAAATCTAAACAATTCAATTGCTCAACTATCGACCAATTATTACAAGGATGCTAATCTTACACTTGATATGCATGCATATCGGTATTCCTGACTCATTAACTGGATTGGCGAGAGCCAGAAGAGTGATTCTTCAATCTTGTTGGAGCCTAGCTCATAATGATTCAGGCCATTACATCGGCAATGGATATGCCTGACAGTTAGGTAAATTAATGCGCCCAACAACAGTCAGGTTCGCACACACTAATACTAGTGCAATGCGCCGCCGCAGTGGCTTTACTACTGCACCAAAGGCAAAGCAAGTTGCGCCAGCAATGACATTGGTTGAGAAGACAGCAATGATGTCGAGTGTTCCGGCCAAAGTTATCAAAGCAGCTTAATCAAAAGCGCGGCGCCAGCTGCGCTTTTTTCTTTGCACGCAACTCATAAAACTTCAAAGACTTAGAACAAACCACGGTGAAAGAGATCGTTTTTCCTATTTGGTCTTAGCAAAGCAATTTGGTACCTTTACTGCTAATTACACCTATAAATTCTGTGGAGAAAGAAATGAAGTGTCATCGCATTGAAGAGCTGCTTGAGCTACTAGAGCCTGAATGGCATAAAGATCAAGAGCTGAACCTCTTGCAGTTCATCGTTAAGCTGGCAAAAGAAGCAGGCTATAAAGGAAAGCTAGAAGATCTGACCGACGATGTACTGATCTACCACCTTAAAATGCGTAATAGCAGCAAAGATGAAATGATCCCTGGACTCAAAAAAGACCAAGAGGACGATTTTAAAACGGCGATCCTACGCGCTCGTGGCATCATCAAATAACTAGCTCAACAGCCAGTATTCTTTAAGCGACTCTCTCTGTGAGTCGCTTTTTATAACCAAAGTTTTTAGTCCCACAATTGGTTATAACTGTTCAGCCAATTATCAGGTTAACTGTACTGATTTTTGTTGTTAAACATTGACTGCGTTAAAGAAACGGAATTGTTATTGATTGTATAATCGCCGTTCATCAGTATTTACTAAAATAATTATGTTCGGTCATCTTTATGACGGAACGAGCAGCAATGTCATCGAGCGACATCAATAGAAATGACGCCGTACATTATAAAAGCCTAAGAAGGATGAGTGCATGAGTCAGGACAAGATCGATATCAAAGATGTGACTCCTAAAACCTATAATCCCAAAACCCATAAAGGAAACGGGGATCGGTTCAACCCAAGTAATCGCATCTATGTACGCGAAAGCAAAGGGACTTACCAGAAACTGCGTCGTTACGGTGGTTGGTTCTTACTACTTCTCTTCGCTTTGATACCGTGGATTCCTTACGGTGAACGTCAAGCGATCTTGCTTGATATTGGCAACCAGCAGTTCAACTTTTTCGGTACCACACTGTACCCACAAGATCTTACCCTACTCGCCTTGCTGTTTGTGATCGCGGCGTTTGGGTTGTTCTTTATTACCACCTTCTTAGGTCGGGTTTGGTGTGGCTATCTCTGCCCACAAACCGTCTGGACCTTCATGTATATCTGGTTTGAAGAGAAGCTCGAAGGTAGTGCCAATAAACGCCGTAAACAAGACTCCAATAAGCTGACGGCGAATTTAGCGATGCGTAAAGCCGTCAAACATATAGCTTGGTTTGCCATTGCACTCGCCACTGGTTTTACTTTTGTTGGCTACTTCGTGCCAATGAAGCAATTGGTTATCGACTTTTTCACCTTTAACGCCAACTTCTGGCCCGTCTTTTGGGTAATGTTCTTTGCCATTTGTACTTATGGTAATGCTGGTTGGATGCGTTCCATCATGTGTATTCACATGTGTCCTTACGCGCGCTTCCAGTCTGCCATGTTTGATAAAGACACCTTCATCGTTGGCTACGATGCAAAACGTGGGGAAAAACGTGGCCCACGTCCGCGCAAAGCCGATCCAAAGCAACTTGGTTTGGGTGATTGTATTGATTGTGACTTGTGTGTGCAGGTGTGCCCAACAGGTATCGATATTCGTGACGGCTTGCAGTATGAATGTATCAACTGTGGCGCCTGTATTGATGCGTGTGACAACACCATGGATCGCATGGGCTACGAGAAGGGCCTAATTAGTTACACCACCGAGCACCGCTTATCGGGTAAGAGTACCAAAGTCATGCGTCCGAAGCTGCTGGGCTATGGAGCTGTGCTACTGGTCATGGTCGGTCTTTTCTTTGCCCAAATTGCAGCGGTAGACCCAGCCGGTATGAGTGTTATTCGCGACCGTAACCAACTGTTCCGCGTTAATAGCTCGGGCGAAGTAGAAAACACCTACACCCTCAAGGTGATCAACAAAACTCAGCAAGTGCAAGAGTACTCGTTGGATGTTGAAGGGCTATCCGATGTAAGCTGGTATGGTAAGCAGACAATTCAGGTCCAGCCAGGTGAGGTATTGAACCTGCCAATGAGTCTTGGTGCCGATCCTGACAAGCTAAACTCTGCGATTACGACAATTCAGTTTATACTCACCGATAAGAGCAACGAATTCACCATTGAAGTGGAAAGCCGATTTATCAAGAAGCTATAACTTCGATGACTAATGGAAAAAGGCTCAGTAATGAGCCTTTTTGTTTATATGTCCCAAAGTATGTTTAACTTTGACGCCCTTACCCCAGACTTTATGTGGTACGCGTTAGAAAGCATCGGCGTTCGCGCAGAATCAGGCTTTCTTCCCCTCAATAGCTACGAAAACCGTGTTTATCAATTTACTGACGAAGAGCGTCGTCGTTATGTCGTCAAGTTTTACCGTCCTGAACGTTGGAGCAATGAACAGATCCAAGAGGAGCACGACTTTACTTTAGAGCTGATTGGCAATGAGATCCCCGTCGCACCACCTGTGCGCATCAACGGTGAAACCCTGCATCACTATCAAGGCTATGCTTTTGCGCTGTTTGATAGTGTGGGTGGTCGCCAATACGAGGTTGACAATTTAGATCAGCTCGAAGGTGTAGGGCGTTTCCTTGGCCGAATCCATAAAGTCGGCAGCCGCCAAGCCTTCCAACATCGTCCTACTATTGGCTTACAAGAATACCTGTATCAACCAAGAGAGATTCTGCAAAACGCCAATATGATTCCAATGCACTTGGAGAACAGCTTCTTCAATGACTTGGATATGCTGATCAAATCAATTGAAAGCCACTGGCAAGAAGGTTTCAATATGATTCGTTTGCATGGCGATTGCCACCCAGGCAATATTTTGTGGCGAGATGGCCCTATGTTTGTTGATTTGGATGACGCTCGTAACGGCCCTGCTGTGCAGGACTTATGGATGCTATTGAACGGTGAACGCCAAGACAAACTGATGCAGCTGGATATTGTTTTAGAAGCTTATCAAGAGTTTTGCGACTTTAACCCCGCAGAATTGAAACTAATTGAGCCACTTCGCGGTCTACGAATGGTGCACTATATGGCATGGCTAGCAAAACGTTGGCATGACCCTGCGTTTCCTCTCGCTTTTCCATGGTTTAATGAGCCAAAATACTGGGAAGGTCAGGTCCTTACATTTAAAGAGCAGATCGCCGCTTTAGAAGAAGCACCGCTGTCTTTAATGCCTCAATGGTAAGTCAGGCCACAAATTCAAAAATGGAGATATTTCGATGAAAAAACTGTTCGCACTGTTTTCTATGCTGATGCTAAGCCTGTCGGCACATGCAGCGCAATTCAAAGAAGGTGAACATTACAAAGTATTGGATCTTGAGGCATCAAAAAAACCTCTTGTGACGGAGTTTTTCTCTTTCTACTGCCCGCACTGTAATAGCTTTGAACCGGTTATCCAGCAACTGAAAAAGCAGTTGCCAGAAGGTACTAAGCTATTAAAAAACCACGTTTCTTTCATGGGTGGCAACATGGGCCCATCAATGAGCAAAGCCTACGCAACGATGGTTGCACTAAAAGTGGAAGACAAAATGGTGCCAGTGATGTTTAACCGCATCCACAATCTAAAGAAAGCACCACGTAATGATGAAGAACTTCGTCAAATCTTCCTTGATGAAGGTGTAGACGCGAAAAAATTCGATTCTGCATTCAAAGGCTTCGCGGTTGATTCCATGGTTCGCCGTATGGACAAGCAATTTGAAAACAGCGGTCTAACCGGCGTTCCTGCGGTTATCGTTAACAACAAATACCTAGTTCAAGCACAAAGCATCAAAACGATGGATGAGTACTTCTCTCTGGTGAACTACTTGCTGACACTAAAATAAGCACATCGATATCAATCAAAAGGGGAGCACGTCGCTCCCCTTTTGTTTATTTGTAAATCTCTTGTAGTAACCGATCTTTTTCTTGCCACACATCACCCAACCATTGCTGAAATTGTCGCTTATAGGGTTTATCGTTAAAGTAATCACCGAGCACTCGTTCATCAACGGGTAACACATTCACACGCACAACCACCTTGCTCATGCGACCCATCAATAAATCCTTGAACGGTTTATGCGTATTTTCTGGGTACGCCAACGTCACATCGATAATGTTCTCGAACTGTTCCCCCATCGCCGCTAACGTGTACGCAATCCCGCCCGATTTTGGTTGCAGCAAATATTGATAGTTTGCTTTACTCTTACGCTGCTTTTCTTCGGTAAATCGGGTTCCTTCGACATAGTTAACCACTGTGGTTGGAGTGTGTTTGAACTTAGCGCACGAGCGACGTGTCGTCTCTAAATCTTGACCTCGTTTGTGTGGGTTGCGGATCAGATACTCTCGCGAATAACGACGCATAAATGGCATGTCGAGCGCCCAACACGCCATCCCAATGAAAGGCACATACAACAGTTGTTGTTTGAGGAAAAACTTCGGCATAGGAATGCGATCTTTAAACACACAGCAAAGCACCACAATATCGGTCCAACTGAGATGATTACTGATCAACAGATACCACCCGTCTTTTTTCAGCGCCTCACCGCCCTGAACATCCCACTCAACACGGTTAGATACCGCCAGAATGCACGCATTAACGGTAGCCCATAACCACATCACCTTATTGGCATAAGCGGTCGCTAGTGCTTTTAGCTTTACACCAGGAAGCAATATTTTAAATACAGCGATAACACAAATTGCGAGTGAACAAACCGCAGAATTGAGAATCACAAAAGAAGCGTTAAAAAAAAATAACAAATATGCCAACATGATAGTCAAACAACAGTGATAATGTGTGAAGAATAAAACAGCGTGTAATTATACTGCGCCTTTGCCACATTGGAACATGCGTGGGAATGGTCAGATTTGTTACCGCAACCAATATGTGCACCACTCATTCGACAACAAGGAGATAACGAATGAAACCAAGGCTACTTCTCTTGCCTTTGGCCTTTGTCGTCAGTTCTGCTCAGGCTCAACTCGCTGAAACCGCGGGTTTTGGCGGTGAAATTTCGCTGAATGCCGGATTCATATCATCAGAATCCAATTTCAATACAGAAAATAGTAACACCATCGATTCTCTCGATAAGCGTGCCGATAGTGACAGTTCCGTTATCGCTGCACCGCTAGGGAGTGTGACATACACCTTTGGTAGCCGACTCAACCACCAAGTTTACGCCGGTACCACACGCTCAGATGTCGCGGTAGGTACACTCGCTTTTCAGTTGGGCTATCAACACGAGCTACAATCTGGCACCGTGCTCGATGTTTCCTATCTGCCGACGGTACTCAAAGGCGAAACTTGGCGCAACCCTTATCAAGTAGGAACCGCACGTAAAGAGACGGATGTTGACGGCAATGCGTATCGCTTTCAGATCAAAGGGTTAATTGATAAGAACTTCAACCTTGATCTTGCTTATGCTGATAAAGACATCGAGCAGGAGGAAGTGACAGACCGCTCACTTGCTCGCGATGCTAACCTTTACTATGTCAAAGGCGACTATCGCATTCCACTCAACCAAACGTCTATGTTGCAACCCGCTTTCACCTACATCAATCAAGATGCCGACGGTAAAGCGGAGTCATTTGATTCGTACGGATTTGACATTAGCTGGTTTAAATTTATCAACCGCCATCGATTGGCCCTCACCGCGGGTTATGCATGGAAAGACTATCAAGCCGCTAGCCAAACTTTTGCTAAAACACGAAATGACGACACCATTAGCCTATTTGCGGCCTACGAATATCAAAACGTATTTGACTGGCAAGACTGGTCGTTCATTTCTTTAGCCGGCTATAGCCAAACTGACTCGAATATCACGTTTTATGAGGAGAAAGAGTACCTATTGTCGCTTGGTCTCAACTACACCTTCTAACGTCCTTCATCGCAACAAGGCGCTCACAACACTTGTTGCGATGACATTTTGCATGTCTCTATACCGCTTGCGCCGTAAGCTGTTTCAGCAAACGGTCCATCGCTCGATACCCAAGTGCTTCAGCCAAGTGCGTTCGTTCAATTTGCTCCGCCCCATCCAGATCGGCGATTGTTCGCGCCACTTTGATAATACGATGATACGCACGAATCGAGAGCCCTAAACGATGCAAAGCGGTTTCAAGAAACTCAGCATCACTCTTATGCAAGGGACAAAACGCCTCAATTTCTCGACTACCTAGCAGTGCATTGACCTTACCACTGCGGTTTAGCATATTGTTACGCGCATGGCTCACACGCGCTTTTACGATAGCAGTCGGCTCACCGCGATCACCTCCTTCTGCTAATGTCCCTTTGGGCAAAGCTGGGATTTCTAAAGACATATCAAAGCGATCTAACAGTGGTCCAGATAATCGACCAAGGTAGCGCAAAATAGCTTGTGGATTGGTGCGCGCTTGATTGCCTTCGTAATATCCTGTCGGGCTTGGGTTCAATGCTCCAACTAATTGGAAACGAGCCGGAAAGCGTGTTTTACCTTGCGCTCGAGAGATAATGATCTCGCCAGATTCGAGCGGTTCGCGTAACGAGTCTAAAACTTTACGATCAAATTCGGGCATTTCATCGAGAAACAATAACCCGTTGTGGGCTAAAGAGATCTCCCCTGGTCTGGGTACCGAACCACCGCCGACTAATGCCGCCATTGAACTTGAATGATGCGGAGAACGAAACGGACGCGACTTCCAGTTATGCTCATTAATTTCACTCTGAGTCAACGATGCCACCGAAGCGGTTTCCATTGCTTCTTCGTCACTCATTTCCGGTAATAAGTCACACAAACGCGAAGCCAACATCGTTTTTCCAGTACCTGGCGGGCCAAGGAAAAGTAAGTTGTGGTTTCCAGCGGCAGCAATCTCCAGTGCTCGCTTACCTTGTTGTTGGCCAATAATATCTTGTAAGTCTCGACCATGTTTTTCGATCGTTTTTCGCTTAGGCGTTTGAAAAAGATTCAGTCGATGTTGACCACAAAGCTCGGCACATACTTCCAATAATGATTGGGCCGATTTATGTTGTTCCTTCCCCACTAGCGCCGCCTGATCGCCATTCACATGTGGGACGACCAAATGACGTTGAATCTTACTGGCTTCCAGCGCAGCAGGCAGCACACCTTTTACAGGTCTCAGACCACCAGATAGTGCTAACTCACCAACAAATTCGTAGTTTTTGAGCTTATCTGTCGCGATTTGCTCCGAAGCGGCCAAAATTCCCAATGCAATAGGAAGATCAAAACGCCCTCCCTCCTTGGGTAGATCTGCCGGAGCCAAGTTCACGGTGATCCGCTTAGCAGGAAATTGAAAGTTAGAATTAATGATCGCACTGCGTACGCGATCTTTGGACTCTTTTACCGTTGTCTCTGGCAAGCCTACTAAGGTAAACCCTGGCATGCCGTTGCTGATATGAACTTCTACACTAACCGATGGCGCTTGCACCCCGACGCTTGCTCGACTATGAATGATTGCCAGCCCCATACGTTCCTCAATTTTTTGAACACTCTGTAAACAAATGTTTTATCTAGTTGGTTATGTTATATACCGCGTCCCAATTGAGAGTTAATGTGAAAAAAGAATGACTTTTTGCTTGTCATGCAGCGGAATTGTGTGATACCACTAATGACGCAAACAATTTCGTAGAACATTACACAACATTTTTTAACGAAAAAAGAACGACAGACAGATGAACCTTTTCGCTCATATCAACGCACTGCTAGCCCTGATTATCGTGGTCATTATTGGCACCGCGCGGGGTATTGTGGGCGAAAGGTAACCACAAATTACAAAAAACCCCCGCACTGAAAAGTCCGGGGGTTTTTTTACAACTACAAGTTGTCATCTGTCTAACCCTCGGACAGTTTAACGGGAAGAATGGGAGTGCACATGAAGTGCAATAAATATGGCAATCGCTACGAGCCACAACGTAGCAAAGGAGGTTTACGATGACTGGTGCACAACTTGTCGTAGCCGCTTTAAGACAGCAAGGCATCGAAACCGTTTTTGGCTACCCCGGCGGGGCCATCATGCCAATCTATGATGCTTTGTATGACGGTGGGGTGGAACACATCCTATGCCGTCACGAGCAAGGGGCCGCTATGGCTGCTATCGGGATGGCTCGTTCCACTCAAGACGTTGCTGTGTGCATGGCAACTTCCGGCCCAGGAGCCACTAACCTTGTTACCGGCCTTGCCGACGCTTTCCTTGACTCCGTACCTCTAGTTGCCATCACAGGCCAGGTTGCTAGCTCTCATATCGGTACCGATGCATTCCAAGAAATGGATGTGATCGGAATGTCCCTAGCCTGTACTAAGCACAGCTATCTCGTGACTGAAATTGAAGATCTAGCTCCGACACTTGCCGAAGCCTTTGAGGTCGCAAAAACCGGTCGTCCGGGTCCAGTCATTGTCGATATCGCCAAAGACGTTCAACTCGCTCAAGCACCTACAGACCTTCTTCCTCCATACATAGCACCAGCAATCGAAGATGTCAGCGCTGAAGATATCAAACGTGCGCAAGATGTGCTGGCAGCATCTACTCGCCCAGTGTTGTATGTTGGTGGTGGCGTGCAACTTGCGAAAGCAACCGATGCAGTACGCGAATTTCTTCGCTTAAACCCAATGCCTGCAGTTAGCACATTAAAAGGTCTCGGTACCATTGAACGCCATGATCCTCACTATCTTGGTATGTTGGGTATGCACGGCACCAAAGCCGCCAACCTAGTGGTTCAAGAAGCCGATCTATTGATTGTGGTTGGCGCGCGTTTTGATGACCGTGTGACGGGTAAGCTCGACACGTTTGCACCAAATGCGAAAGTGATTCATATCGACATTGATGCTGCGGAGATTCATAAACTGCGCCACGCCAACGCACCATTACGTGGCGACATCAACACCATTCTTCCTCAGCTAGAGCTGACTCAAGATATTTCACCGTGGGTTCATCACAGTGAAAGTCTGCGCAGCGGCTTTAAGTGGCGTTACGACCACCCGGGCGAGTTAATCTACGCACCGCTATTGCTTAAACAACTGTCTGACATGATGCCAGATAGCTCAATTGTCTCGACCGACGTCGGTCAGCACCAGATGTGGGCAGCGCAACATATCCAGCCACGCGAACCACAAAATTTTATCACTTCTGCTGGCCTTGGCACCATGGGCTTTGGCTTGCCAGCGGCGATGGGTGCTGCAGTCGCACGTCCTGATGATCAGTCTATCCTTATTACAGGTGACGGTTCATTTATGATGAACGTTCAGGAATTGGGCACGCTGAAGCGTCGGCAGATTCCAGTGAAGATTGTCCTTCTTAATAACCAACGTCTTGGCATGGTTCGCCAATGGCAGTCATTGTTCTTTGACGGTCGCCACAGTGAAACCATTCTTGATGACAACCCAGATTTCGTGATGTTAGCAAAAGCGTTCGATATCCCGGGCAAAACCATCACCAAGAAAGAAGAAGTCGAACCTGCTCTCAAAGAGATGCTAGCGAGTGAAACTTCTTACATGCTTCACGTTTTGATTGATGAAGAAGAAAACGTGTGGCCATTGGTGCCACCTGGCGCATCAAACAGTGATATGTTGGAAAATACATAGGAGACAATCGCATGGACAGATATTTACTCGACATCAAAGCCGATGACAAACCGGTACTGTTGGAGCGCGTTCTACGTGTGATTCGTCACCGAGGCTTCGTGATCAAACAAGTCGCTGCTACGCAAAACCACGAAAGCAAAGTAGCCAGCGTCGAGATCATCGTCGACAGCGATCGACCAATCTCGTTTTTGATCAATCAAATAGAGAAGTTGTGGGACGTTCGTAAGGTTGAGGTGCTAAAAATCCGCAACGATGAACTGCCAAATCACAACTTACAACAACACGTAAGTGCATAAGGAAGGCAACAAATGGCAACGAAAACTGCAGATTTCATTTGGTTTAATGGTGAGATGGTTCCATGGGCAGAGGCGAACGTTCACGTTCTGACTCACGCAATGCACTATGGTACATCCGTGTTTGAAGGCGTGCGCTGTTACAACACACCAAAAGGCCCAATTGTCTTCCGTCACCGTGAGCATGCACAACGTCTAAAAGATTCTGCCAAGATTTACCGCTTTCCGATCCCTTTCTCTGTAGAAGAAATCATGGAAGCGACCCGCGAAACACTGCGCCAAAACAAACTCGATAGCGCTTACATTCGTCCATTGGGTTTTGTCGGTAATGTTGGCTTAGGCGTATGTCCACCAGTTGGCACTGAGATGGATCTAATCATTGCAGCATTTCCTTGGGGCTCTTACTTAGGCGAAGAAGCGCTAGAAAAAGGTGTCGATGCGATGATTTCAAGCTGGAATCGCGCTGCGCCAAACACCATCCCAACTGCGGCTAAAGCAGGCGGTAACTACCTATCTTCACTACTGGTTGGTGGTGAAGCGCGTCGTCACGGTTACGACGAAGGTATTGCGCTAAGCGTAGATGGTTACCTATCGGAAGGGGCTGGTGAAAACATCTTCGTTATCAAAGATGGCGTAATCACCACACCACCAGCAACTAGCGCGATTCTACCGGGCATCACTCGTGACTCGATCATGACAATTGCACGCGATAAAGGCTACGAAGTACGTGAAGCGAACATTGCTCGTGAAGCCCTTTACCTTGCCGATGAAGTCTTCATGACAGGTACTGCGGCTGAGATTGTACCAGTGGCAACCATCGACAAGATTGAAGTGGGCACTGGTAAGCGCGGCCCTATCACTAAAGAACTACAAGCAGCCTACTTTGGCCTATTTGACGGCACCACGGAAGATAAGTGGGGCTGGTTAGACTATGTGTACCCAGAACAGAAGTAAGAAGGATTAGGAAATGCCAAAATATAGATCAGCTACCACCACACATGGTCGTAACATGGCGGGTGCACGAGCACTGTGGCGTGCAACGGGTGTGAAAGAAGAAGACTTCGGTAAACCAATCATCGCCGTTGTAAACTCGTTTACTCAATTTGTTCCGGGTCACGTACACCTGAAAGACATGGGTCAGCTTGTAGCACGCGAAATCGAAAAAGCTGGCGGTATTGCGAAAGAATTCAACACCATCGCGGTTGATGATGGTATCGCAATGGGTCACGGCGGCATGCTGTACTCACTGCCTTCACGCGAACTGATCGCAGACTCAGTAGAATACATGGTCAACGCGCACTGTGCCGATGCCATGGTATGTATCTCTAACTGTGACAAAATCACTCCAGGAATGTTGATGGCATCTATGCGTCTTAACATCCCTGTTATCTTTGTTTCTGGTGGTCCAATGGAAGCGGGTAAAACCAAGCTTTCTGATCAGATCATCAAACTAGACCTTGTAGATGCGATGATCCAAGGCGCGGATCCAAAAGTGTCTGATGAGCAAAGCGAGCAGATCGAACGCAGCGCATGTCCAACGTGTGGATCGTGTTCAGGCATGTTCACTGCAAACTCAATGAACTGTCTAACGGAAGCACTGGGTCTTTCTCAACCAGGTAACGGTTCTATGCTGGCAACGCACGCAGACCGTGAACAGCTGTTCCTTAATGCAGGTCGTCGCATCGTTGAACTGACTCGTCGTTACTACGAGCAAGATGACGAATCAGCACTGCCACGCAACATCGCTACGTTTGATGCGTTCGAAAATGCGATGGCACTGGATATTGCAATGGGTGGCTCAACCAACACCATTTTGCACCTGTTGGCTGCAGCGCAAGAAGGTGAAGTGGATTTCGATATGGAAGATATCGATCGCCTATCACGCCAAGTACCACACCTATGTAAAGTGGCACCATCTACCCAGAAATATCACATGGAAGACGTACACCGCGCTGGTGGCGTCATGGCAATTCTTGGTGAGTTAGATCGTGCAGGTCTTCTACACAATGATGCGCGCACCGTGCTTGGCCTTTCGATGAAAGAGCAGCTGGCGAAATACGACATCATCCAAACTGAAGACGAAGAAGTACTTAAGTTCTACCGCGCAGGTCCCGCGGGTATTCGTACTACTCAAGCGTTCTCACAAGATTGCCGCTGGGATCGCCTTGATGACGACCGTGCGGAAGGTTGTATTCGTACTATCGATCATGCCTTTAGCCAAGAAGGTGGTCTAGCCGTTCTATCAGGCAACATCGCATTAGATGGTTGTATCGTTAAGACTGCTGGTGTGGATGAGAGCATTCATAAATTCACTGGCCCAGCCGTAGTTTTCGAAAGCCAAGAAGACGCCGTAGAAGGCATCTTGGGTGGCAAAGTAAAAGCAGGCGACGTGGTTGTTATCCGTTACGAAGGCCCTAAAGGTGGTCCGGGCATGCAAGAAATGCTTTACCCAACCACTTATCTAAAATCGATGGGCCTTGGCAAAGAGTGTGCACTTCTGACTGACGGCCGTTTCTCTGGCGGCACATCAGGTCTTTCTATCGGCCACGCCTCTCCTGAAGCAGCAAACGGCGGTGCAATTGGTCTGGTAAAAGAAGGTGATATGATCGCAATTGATATTCCAAACCGTTCAATTTCACTCCAAGTGTCTGAACAAGAACTTGCTGAGCGCCGTGCAAAACAAGACGAACTAGGCTGGAAACCAGTTGACCGCCAACGTGAAGTTTCATTTGCACTCAAAGCGTACGCGAGTATGGCAACCAGTGCTGACAAGGGTGCAGTACGAGACAAGTCGAAGCTAGAGGGCTAGCAATGATGGAAGCTCAACCCGAAAAACAAGTGAACCAAACTGGCGCAGATTATCTGCGCCAAATCCTTCGCGCACCTGTTTATGAAGTAGCAACAGTGACGCCACTGCAAGAAATGCCTCGTTTATCTGCACGTATCGGGAATAACGTGCAGATCAAGCGTGAAGATCGCCAACCCGTACACTCGTTCAAATTGCGCGGTGCATACAACATGGTGGCGAGTTTATCTGAAGCACAAAAAGCCGCTGGTGTCATTGCAGCATCGGCAGGTAACCACGCTCAAGGCATGGCGCTCTCTGGTACTAAGCTAGGCATCAAGACCACCATCGTGATGCCCAAAACCACACCAGACATCAAAGTCGATGCGGTACGTGGCTTCGGTGGCAATGTAGTGCTGCACGGCAGCAACTTTGATGAGGCAAAAGCGGAAGCGGAACGCCTTTCTGATCTGCATGGGTACACATTTGTCCCTCCTTTCGATCACCCACTGGTGATTGCAGGTCAAGGCACCATAGGCATGGAAATGCTGCAGCAAAATGGTCACCTTGATTACATCTTCGTCCCTGTCGGTGGTGGCGGTTTGGCTGCCGGTGTTGCGGTACTTGTGAAGCAGCTCATGCCAGAAATCAAAGTGATTGCAGTTGAGCCAGAAGATTCGTCATGCCTCAAAGCTGCTTTGGATGCTGGTGAGCCAGTAGTACTAGACCAAGTCAGCATGTTTGCCGATGGCGTTGCAGTAAAACGCATTGGCGAAGAGACTTTCCGTCTATGCCAAAAGTACATTGATGGCCATATTGCAGTCTCTAGCGATGAAATCTGCGCAGCAGTAAAAGACATCTTTGAAGACACCCGTGCGATTGCAGAGCCTTCTGGCGCGCTTGCTCTGGCGGGTTTGAAGAAGTTTGCTGAACAGAACAAGCTGAAAGACAAAAACCTAGGTACGGTATTGTCTGGCGCAAACACCAACTTCCACGGTCTGCGTTATGTTTCTGAACGCTGCGAGCTTGGTGAAAAACGTGAAGGTCTGCTTGCCGTCACCATCCCTGAGCGTCAAGGTGCTTTCTTTGAGTTCTGTAATCTCATTGGCGGCCGTGCCGTGACAGAGTTTAACTACCGCTACAACGATGACGCATTGGCAAATATCTTTGTCGGTGTGCGTTTACAAGGCGGTCAGGAAGAGCTAGAACATATCATTCACGACTTACGTGATGGTGGCTACCCAGTGGTTGACCTGTCTGATGATGAAATGGCGAAACTGCACGTGCGCTACATGATTGGTGGTAAGCCGTCTAAGCCGCTTAAAGAGCGCCTCTACAGCTTTGAATTCCCAGAGTACCCTGGGGCGCTACTTAAGTTCTTAAGCACACTCGGCACACACTGGAATATCAGTTTGTTCAACTACCGTAACCACGGCGCTGACTACGGACGTGTTTTATGTGGTTTCGAGTTAGATGAAAGCGATTTAGCTCAGTTTTCTGCACATTTACGTGAACTTGGCTATCAATGCAAAGACGAGACAGACAACCCATCGTATAAGTTTTTCTTGTCATAAAACGCCACATTTTAAACATATCAATGAAAACACCTCGCTAATGCGAGGTGTTTTTTATGACTGTAACCAATCTTTATGTAGCTGATTAGGCGACCCAAGATAGTCCACCATCCACTGGATCAATTTATGATTATCATCTTTGCGCCATACTAAGCAGCAGTGACTGAGCGGTTTATCATCCGGCATGACCTTCTCCACCAGCACACCATCATTGATTAAGGGTGTTGCAATATGACGTGGCATGTAACCCACGCCCACCCCATTTTTTAAACATTCAATCGCACTATACCAATTGGGCAATAATAATCGGCGCTGTTGCGGATAATGGCCAGTATGGCGTTTTGGCAGCACGTTCGAAGTATCATCAAGACAGATCGCCGGAAATTGACTCACAAACGCTTCAGTAAGCACTTGTTGTCGAACGCAAGGATGAGCGGGTGACATTACAAATGCCCAATCTAATACGCCCATATCTTTGACTTCAAAATCTCCCCCAACGGGAACCGCAGATGTCGCGCCAACGACAATGTCGGCTCGACCTTGTGCTATGGCTTCCCAAGAACCATTGAAGACCTCCATATTGATCTGCAATTCAGCAAATTCAAACTCGCGATAGAAATCTTCCACCAAAGGTTTGAGTTTTTCTAACTTCACCACGTTATCTAAGGTCAGCTTTAACGTGCTTTTCCATCCTTGAGCCGCTCGCCGCGTTTGTGCTTTCACCTCTTCCATTTGACGCAGCAAAGAGCGCGCCTCGGCCATAAAAAGTTCACCCGCTGGAGTTAGCTCGACTTTCCTTGGTAAACGTCGAAACAGCACCACATCTAAATCTTGCTCGACCTGCCTTACTCCATAGCTGATGGCTGAGGGGACTTTATGCAATACCTCAGCCGCAGCGGTGAAACTGCCTAAACGGGCAACCGTATCCAGCATTTCCAAAGACGCTTTAGAGAACATGATTTAACCTTTCAAAAAATTTGATTGATAACCAACAATTTTAGCGTTTTATTTTCTCAAAATCGAAAAATAGAATAATAAGGTAAATAAATCAGGGTTGGCGCCAACTGATGTTGATTAAAAAATGATTAAATAATTTGACTGGTTGAATCATGAAAATCTCAAAACTACAGCTCATTTATCTGGCAGCATTATCGATGCTTGGCTTCGTTGCTACCGATATGTATCTGCCAGCATTCAAAGCGATGGAAATCGACTTTGCAACAGGCCCTGAGCAAATTGCGCTCTCTTTAACGGTATTCCTCGTTGGTATGGCGATTGGCCAGCTAATGTGGGGATTGGCATCCGATAAATTTGGCCATCGTAATACACTCGCAGCCGGGTTGGTGCTATTTACTATCGCGTCATTCGGTTTGGCTTTCTGTGATCAAGTATGGCAACTACTCACACTGCGCTTTATCCAAGCTATCGGTGTGTGTGCACCAGCCGTGATCTGGCAGGCTATGGTCATTAAGCGCTACTCAAGCAGTAGCCAACAAATTTTTGCGACAATCATGCCACTCGTCGCGCTATCACCAGCACTAGCACCTCAATTAGGGGTTGTGTTGGCAGATAACTTCGGCTGGCACAGTATCTTTATTACGCTAACACTGGTTGGTGTCTTTTTGGTCTTTGCGACCATGGCACAAAAAGACGAGAAAGCAGAAATCAAACAAACCAGTATGTCTGCCGACATCAAAGCGCTACTGAGTTCTAAAAAATACCTTGGCAACGTGTTTATGTTTGCGACGGCTTCAGCTGCATTCTTTGCTTACCTAACTGGGATGCCAGAAATCATGGCGCAACTGGGCTACGAAGCAAAAGATATTGGTTTGAGCTTTATCCCACAAACCATCGCGTTTATGGCTGGTGGCTACTTAGGTAAAGTAGGCGTTCGAAAATTTGGTGATGAAAAGGTTCTGCGCCAACTGATTGGCCTATTTAGTGTCGCGGCATTAATGATTTTCATTGCTTCACAGTGGGAGCTGTCATCGATTTGGCCTATTCTTGCGCCATTCTGTTTGATTGCCGTCGCTAACGGCGCGCTGTACCCAATCGTGGTAAACCGTGCACTGGCCAGCGCACAACAGAGCCCTGCAACAGCAGCAGGTCTGCAAAACAGCCTGCAAATCTGTGTAAGTAGCTTCTCAAGTGCATTGGTAGCCGCAATGGCAAGCCAAGCTCAGATGGTTACTGGCATCGCAATCATCATCTGTATGGGTGGGCTGTGGATGGGATACATTCTGTCGAATCGCGAATTATCCAAGCACTTTACGACTCCTGACAACGCCCGAGTCGTGAGTGAAGACGAACTTTAATCGTTCAGATAATAAAAAGAGCCGTGCAATGCGGCTCTTTCTGTTTATAAGCTTTTCAACCCCCACTTCTTGGCAGTCTGCTTAAAAAAGCCTTGAGTCTTTTTCAACTCTACCCAGTGATTGATATAATTAATCCATACTTGATCGTCTTGCGGCAACAACATAGCAATTGGGGTTGGTTTACGCGGTGCGGTCACTGGCACTATCGCCAACTGTTTAAACTTATCCACCAACGTCGCTGCTTCCACATTGGACGTCACCGATACATCGGCCCTGCGAGCTAGTAGTTCTTGGAAGTCGCGCGCTGGCGCTTCAATAACAATATGTTGAGCAGACGGGAAGAATTCTTTCACCATTTTTTCTTGTACCGTACCTAACGTCGCCGCGACTTTTACTTCTGGTTTATTAAAATCCGCCCAATCAGAGAATTTGGCGAGATCTTTCTTTTGCACCACAGGTACAAAGGCAAGGTAGAAATACGGCTGGCTGTATCCAGCTACTTTCGCGCGCGACATGTTCAGAGATGCGCTGCCAGTAATATCGTATTTGTTGGCGGTAATGCCATTAACTAGCGTCTTCCAATCCGTGGGAACATACTCCACTTTTACACCGAGATCTTTAGCAAGTTCTGTTGTTACATCGATATCGAAGCCACGATAACTGTTTGTCGCAGGGTCTTTCATCGTCATCGGATTCCAATCTCCCGTCGTTCCAACTCGGAGTACGCCATTGTCTAAAATGGATTGAAGACGGCTTTCAGCGTGAGCGACTTGAGTCGCAGCAAGCAAACACATTCCTAGCACTAGTAAAATCTTTCTCATTTTTATTCCCTTAAAAATAATGACCTTATACGGTTTAATAATTAACCTTTATTAGAGCTCTACTGATAACATAGCAGCAACAAAGGAAGTTTTTTAGTTAATTCAGGGAGTAAATGTGACGTTTCGAACTCTATGGCTATTTTCATTGCTATTACTCACTGGTTGTTCAGATTATCAATGGGGCTGGTATGTACTTGACCCTTCGACGGATCAAGGGCTCACCAATCTAAAGTTTTTAATCGCTGGGTTTAATGACACCATTCAGGTATCACTCCTCAGTATGTTATTTGCGATGAGCTTGGGCCTGATCGTTGCGTTACCCGCTCTGTCGGACTCTGCCTATCTGAAGTGGATAAACCGTATTTATGTCGAGGTGATCCGTTCAGTGCCAGTTTTAGTCTTACTACTTTGGGTGTATTACGGCATGCCTACGCTATTGGATGTCTCACTCAATCACTTTTGGGCGGGTGTTATTGCACTGACTATCGCTGAGAGTGCGTTTATGGCGGAAGTGTTTCGCGGTGGGATACAAGCTATCAGCCGTGGCCAGCATGAAGCAGCTGAGTCTTTGGGCTTAAGCTATTGGCAAAAGATGCGCTTGGTAATTCTTCCCCAAGCGTTTCGACAAATCCTCCCTCCACTGGGCAATCAATTTGTCTACATCCTCAAGATGAGTTCTTTAGTCAGTGTGATTGGTTTAAGCGATCTCACTCGCCGTGCTAATGAGCTGGTGGTGAATGAGTACTTACCCCTAGAGATTTATACCTTCCTCGTTTTGGAGTACTTGTTACTCATCCTATTTGTATCTCAAGCCGTTCGTTGGCTCGAAAAACGTATTGCTATTCCTAGTTACTAACGATGAAGCCTGAGCTAGAAACAACAAAGCCGCACTTGTTGAGCGGCTTTGACAATATAGCGATAGAGTGCAGGTATTGCTTATTTCTGTTTTACAGGACGCTGCCAGCCAGTAATTTTGCGCTCTTTGACGCGAGTAATTACTAACTCACCTTCTTCAACATCTTTTGTTAGTGTCGTGCCTGCACCGATGGTTGCGCCATCAGCGATAGTGACAGGCGCCACCAGCTGGCTATCAGAACCAACAAAAACATCATTACCGATGATGGTTTTAAACTTGTTCGCACCATCGTAGTTACAAGTGATCGTACCTGCACCGATGTTAGTACGTTGGCCGATCTCTGCATCACCTAAGTAAGTTAGGTGGTTCGCTTTTGAACCTTCTCCGATGCGCGCATTTTTCACTTCAACGAAGTTACCCACATGGGAATCGTTACGCATTTCAGCACCAGGACGAAGGCGAGTAAATGGACCAACCGTACATTCTTCACCAACCGTTGCACCTTCAATCACACTGTAAGGGCGAACGATGGTGTTGTCGTCGATTTCACAATCTTTCAGTACACAACCCGCACCGATAACCACGTTATCACCCAGTGAAACTTTACCTTCGATGATAACATTCACGTCGATTTCACAGTCCATACCGCACTGTAACTCACCACGCAAATCAAAGCGTGCTGGATCGCGTAGCATGACACCTTGCTCTAGCAGCTTCTGAGCTTGCATTGACTGGAAAGCACGCTCTAGACGAGCAAGCTGTGCGCGGTCATTGACCCCTTCCACCTCAATGGCATTGACTGGGTGTACAGCCTCAACGGCACGACCTTCATCGTGTGCAGCTGCAATAACGTCAGTTAGGTAGTATTCGCCTTGTGCGTTGTTGTTGTTTAAGCCAGACAACCAACGCTTAAGATCCCCACCAGTCGCAACCATCACACCAGTATTGATCTCTTTAATTTGTTTTTGTTCTTCTGTTGCATCTTTTTGCTCAACGATCGCCACAACAGGACCATTCTTACGGATAATACGACCGTAGCCTGTCGGGTTATCTAGAATCACTGTTAGTAGTGCAATACCGCCTGTTGGCTGTGCATCTAATAGGTTTTCAATCGTTTCAGCTGAAATCAGTGGAACATCACCGTAAAGCACCAGTACTTTTTCATCGTCTTCAAACTTCGGAGACGCTTGATCAACCGCATGACCTGTCCCTAACTGCTCCGCTTGAAGCACCCAATTTACAGGCTCTTCTGCAAGAGTGGTTTGCATTTGATCACCACCGTGGCCAAAGACCAAGTGGATATTTTGTGCACCTAGACCTGTACATGTATCAATCACATGTTTTGCCATTGGCTTACCTGCCAAAGTGTGTAGCACCTTAGGCATGTTCGAATGCATACGGGTACCTTTACCCGCTGCAAGAATCACAGCACTGAATTTCATTGATAACCTATTGACGTTTTATGTTAATTGGCCGTTATTTTAAACAGCTCTTTTAAAATAGTTAATGGAGTAAGGTAAATTTCCAACTAAAATTAATCAAAAAGGCGACCAATTGGCCGCCTTTTTTCATGCAACGTTGCTAATTGAGCTTAGCGACGCTTTTTTGTCAGCTCGATAACTCGTAGCTGAGCAATGGCTTTAGCCAGTTCACTGGCCGCTTGTGCGAAGTCCATGTCACCATGCTGATTCTGGATTTGCTCCTCAGCGCGGCGTTTGGCTTCTTCTGCCTTCGCTGCGTCTAGCTCTTCACCACGGATAGCTGTATCAGCTAGTACAGTCGCTGTACCAGGCTGAATCTCTACCATACCACCAGAAACATAAATAATTTCTTCGTGGCCGTGCTGTTTCACAATACGCACCATACCAGGCTTGATAGCGGTCAGCAGCGGTGTGTGACCATGGAAAATACCAAGTTCACCTTCGCTACCGGTCACCTGAAACGTTTCAACACGACCAGAGAAGATTTTCTTCTCAGCGCTTACTACGTCTAGGTGAAAGGTTATTGCTGCCATATCGCCTCCTAGTTAGCCTTATAGCTTCTTCGCATTCTCAATAGCATCGTCGATGCTACCGCAGTACATAAATGCCTGCTCAGGAATGTCGTCGTATTCACCAGCTAGTAGACCTTTAAAGCCACGTAGAGTCTCTTTTAGAGGTACGTAAATACCAGGGTCACCTGTAAATACTTCTGCTACGTGGTAAGGCTGAGTTAGGAAACGCTCAATCTTACGTGCACGAGATACAACTTGCTTATCTTCTTCAGATAGCTCGTCCATACCTAGGATAGCAATGATATCTTTCAGCTCTTTGTAGCGCTGAAGAGTCTGCTGAACACCACGAGCAACTTCGTAGTGATCTTGACCAACGACTAGTGGATCAAGCATACGAGATGTTGAATCTAGCGGGTCGATCGCAGGGTATAGACCCATTGCAGCGATGTTACGGTTAAGTACAACCGTTGCATCCAAGTGCGCGAACGTTGTTGCTGGAGACGGGTCAGTCAAGTCATCCGCTGGTACGTATACCGCCTGTACAGACGTGATAGAACCTGATTTCGTTGACGTGATACGCTCCTGAAGTACACCCATCTCTTCTGCAAGAGTTGGCTGGTAACCTACCGCAGAAGGCATACGACCTAGTAGTGCTGATACCTCTGTACCTGCAAGTGTGTAACGGTAGATGTTATCAATGAACAGTAGTACGTCACGACCTTCGTCACGGAAACGCTCTGCCATTGTTAGACCAGTCAGTGCAACACGTAGACGGTTACCTGGTGGCTCGTTCATCTGACCGTAAACCATCGCTACTTTTGATTCTTCAGGCTTCTCAACGTTTACAACGCCCGCTTCCTGCATCTCGTAGTAGAAATCGTTACCTTCACGAGTACGCTCACCAACACCAGCAAATACTGATAGACCTGAGTGCTGTAGTGCGATGTTGTTGATAAGTTCCATCATGTTAACGGTCTTACCTACACCTGCACCACCGAATAGACCGATTTTACCACCCTTAGCGAATGGACAAATTAGGTCGATTACTTTAACGCCCGTTTCTAGAAGTGCAATTTCGTTTGATTGCTCTTCGTAGCTTGGTGCACTACGGTGGATAGAGTAAACCTCTTCCGCACCCACTTCACCACGCTCGTCAATCGCGTCACCTAGGACGTTCATGATACGACCTAGAGTTTTAGTACCTACTGGTACTGAAATTGGAGCGCCAGTGTTAACCACTTCTACTCCACGACGTAAACCATCAGAGCTACCCATTACGATACAACGAACTACGCCACCGCCTAGCTGTTGTTGAACTTCAAGAACTAGACGCTCTTTTGAGTCCGTTACGTTTAGAGCGTCATATACACTAGGTACATTGCTCTGTGGGAACTCTACGTCGACTACCGCACCGATGATCTGTACGATCTTACCTGTAGCCATCGTTAATCCTCTAAACTATTTCGTTTTACCTAAGCTTAAACCGCAGCTGCACCACCAACGATTTCTGATAGTTCTTGTGTAATCGCAGCCTGACGGGCTTTGTTGTACACAAGTTCCAAATCGTCAATCAAACTGGTTGCGTTATCCGTTGCAGCCTTCATCGCAATCATTCGAGCCGCTTGCTCACAAGCAAGGTTCTCAACCACACCTTGGTATACCTGAGACTCTACGTAACGCACTAATAGCGTATCCAGTAGAGGTTTTGGTTCAGGCTCATAGATGTAGTCCCATGAATGCTCACGCTGCATCTCTTCGCTGTCCGATTTAGGCAAAGGTAGCAATTGATCGATCGTTGGTTGCTGAACCATAGTATTTACAAACTTGTTGAATACTACATATAGACGGTCCAGTTCACCTTCATCGTATTTCTTCAGCATTACGCCAACAGAGCCGATTAGGTCTTGTAGGCTTGGATTATCTCCAAGACCAGAAACCTGTGCCGCAACTTTTGCGCCACCATGTTTAAAGAAAGCTGTTGCTTTTGAGCCAACAACGGCTAGCTCAATCTCAGCACCTTTCTCTCTCCATGCTTGCATGTCTGTAACGGCTTTTTTGAACACGTTAATATTCAAACCACCACACAGACCACGGTCTGTCGAAACGATGATGTAACCAACACGTTTAGCTTCACGCTCTTCTAGGTACGGATGACGGTACTCTAGGTTTGCGTTAGCCACATGACCGATCACTTTACGCATTGTTTCAGCGTATGGACGAGAAGCTTCCATTGCATCTTGAGAACGACGCATTTTTGAAGCTGCTACCATTTCCATCGCTTTCGTAATTTTCTGAGTGCTTTTAACACTACCGATTTTATTACGTATCTCTTTTGCGCCGGCCATCGTTACTCTCCGTTAGTTGGTGGCAGAAACTGCCACCGACCTAATTACCAAGTTTGGGTTGCTTTGAAGTCGTCAGTCAGTTTCTTCAACTGAGCTTCGATTTCATCGTTGTAAGCGCCAGACTTGTCGATCTCAGCTGCTAGTTCAGCGTATTGACCGCGAGCGTACGATAGTAGAGCCGCCTCGAAATCTAGAACTTTGTTAAGTTCTACATCATCAAGGTAACCGCGCTCTGCCGCGAAGATAGTTAGAGCTTGGTCAAATACAGACATTGGAGCGTACTGCTTCTGCTTCATTAGTTCTGTAACTTTTTGACCATGGTCTAGCTGTTTCTTCGTTGCGTCATCAAGGTCAGAAGAGAACTGAGCAAATGCCGCTAGTTCACGGTATGCAGCTAGTGCTGTACGGATACCACCTGATAGTTTCTTGATGATTTTCGTCTGAGCTGAACCACCTACACGAGATACTGAGATACCAGGGTCAACAGCAGGACGAACACCAGCGTTGAATAGCTCAGTTTGTAGGAAGATCTGACCATCGGTAATCGAGATTACGTTAGTCGGTACGAATGCTGAAACGTCACCTGCTTGAGTTTCGATGATAGGAAGAGCAGTCAAAGAACCAGTCTTACCTTTCACTTCACCGTTAGTGAAACGCTCTACGTACTCTTCGTTTACACGAGCTGCACGCTCTAGTAGACGCGAGTGTAAGTAGAATACGTCACCTGGGAATGCCTCACGGCCTGGTGGACGTTTAAGTAGTAGAGAGATCTGACGGTAAGCTACCGCTTGCTTAGATAGATCATCGTAAACAATCAGTGCGTCTTCACCGCGATCGCGGAAGTATTCACCCATCGCACAACCTGCGTAAGGCGCTAGGTATTGAAGCGCTGCAGATTCAGAAGCTGATGCAACTACAACGATAGTATTTTGTAGTGCGCCGTGCTCTTCTAGTTTGCGAACAACGTTAGCGATAGTCGATGCTTTCTGACCGATTGCTACGTAGATAGAGAAAATACCAGAGTCTTTCTGGTTGATGATCGCGTCGATCGCCAGTGCTGTTTTACCAATCTGACGGTCACCGATGATAAGCTCACGCTGACCACGACCGATTGGGATCATTGAGTCAACTGACTTATAACCAGTTTGCACAGGTTGGTCTACCGATTTACGGTCGATTACACCTGGTGCGATCACTTCTACAGGCGAAGTCATTTTCGCTTCGATTGGACCTTTACCATCGATAGGCTCACCCAGCGTGTTTACTACGCGGCCTAGTAGTTCTGGACCAACTGGCACTTCAAGAATGCGGCCAGTACCTGTAACTTTCATGCCTTCCTTAAGGTCAGCATATGGGCCCATTACAACCGCACCAACCGAGTCACGCTCAAGGTTAAGTGCCAGTGCATAACGGCCACCCGGTAATTCAATCATTTCACCTTGCATCACGTCCGCTAGGCCGTGGATGCGGATGATACCATCGCTTACCGATACGATAGTACCCTCGTTGCGAGCTTCACTAACAACTTCGAAAGATTCGATACGTTGTTTGATCAGATCGCTAATTTCCGTGGAATTAAGTTGCATGCTCCAATCCCCATTAAGACTGCAATGCATCGCTCAGGCGGTTCAAACGACCACGCGCTGAGTCATCGATGACTAGGTCTCCGGCTCGAATAATAACCCCACCAAGTAGGGTCTCATCTACACTGCAATTCAGCTTCACTTTGCGTTCAAGACGCTTTTCAAGTTTGCTGCCAATGTTTGCAAGTTGTTCATCAGAAAGCTCTGTTGCTGAAATTACTTCAACATCAATTTCTTTCTCATGTTCTTTTTTCAGAGTAAAAAACTCTTTACAAACATCAGGAAGGGCCGCTAAACGACCATTCTCAGCCATTACCTTCAAAAGGTTTTGACCGTGCGCATCAACTTGTTCGCCGCAAACTGCAACAAAAATTTCTGCCATTTTGTCAGCAGAAACCGAACCCGTTAGTAGTTCGTTCATTTGTTCGTTTTTGGCCACTTCAGCAGCAAAAGATAACATTTGGCCCCATTGGTCCAACTGGTCTTTCTCTAAAGCAAAGTCGAAGGCTGCTTTAGCATAGGGGCGTGCGATAGTAGTCAAATCAGACATATGCGCCCCCAGACTTAAAGTTTTGCAGTAATGTTGTCGAGAATATCTTTTTGCGCATCTTTATCGATAGAACGCTCAAGGATTTTCTCAGCACCAGCTACAGCCAGAGTAGCAACTTGTTTGCGCAGCTCATCGCGTGCACGATTGCGTTCAGCTTCAAGTTCTGCTTCTGCTTGCGCTAGGATTTTCTGGCGTTCTGCCTGAGCTTCCTCGCGAGCTTCATCAAGAATTTGAGACTTACGTTTGTTCGCTTGTTCGATGATCTCAGTTGCTGTGCGCTTCGCTTCTTTCAATTGATCAGAAGCGTTGGCTTGTGCTAGATCCAAGTCTTTCGCAGCACGTTCTGCTGCTTGAAGACCATCAGCAATTTTCTTCTGACGCTCTTCGATCGCTTGCATCAATGGTGGCCATACATACTTCATGCAGAACCACACAAATAGTGCGAACGATATTGCTTGACCTAGCAGAGTTGCGTTTATGTTCACAACAGCTACCCCTCTATTTGGACTTAGTGTTAATCAGTGACAAGCGATAATCGCCCGTCCCGAGTTAAAGGTGATTAACCTAGTTGACCAACGAATGGGTTTGCGAAAGTGAATAGTAGCGCGATTACGATACCGATCATTGGAACCGCATCAAGTAGACCCGCGATGATGAACATCTTAACTTGTAGCATAGGAGCCATTTCTGGTTGACGTGCAGCACCTTCTAGGAATTTACCACCTAGCAGTGCGAAACCAATCGCTGTACCAAGAGAAGCAAGACCGACGATAATACCTACGGCGATTGCAGAAAAGCTCAGTAAAGTTTCCATTACTATCTCCAATTTATAGTTGTTGGCTTAGTGCCCAAATAAAAAGCTTTAAAAAAATTAATGATCAGGATCTTCGTGTGCCATTGACAGGTAAACAATTGTCAACATCATGAATACGAAGGCTTGAATCGTAATAACCAAGATATGGAAGATTGCCCACGGTAGTGAACCCATCCATTGTAAGTACCATGGTAGCATTGCCGCACAAAGAATGAATACAACCTCACCCGCGAACATGTTACCGAATAGACGCATACCAAGTGATAGAGGTTTCGCTAATAGCGATACCACTTCAATTAGTAGGTTAAACGGAATCATCAGTGGGTGATTGAATGGATGTAGTGCAAGTTCTTTTGCGAATCCACCTAGACCTTTTACTTTGATGCTGTAGTAAATCATCAATGCAAAAACGCCTAGAGCCATAGCCATGGTGATATTCACATCAGCAGACGGTACAACCTTAAGGTAAGGAATACCTAGCCAATGCTCTGCTGGGTATGGTAAGAAGTCGATAGGAACTAAGTCCATCACGTTCATCAAAAATACCCAACAAAAGATAGTCAGTGCTAAAGGCGCGATCAGTGGGTTGCGTCCATGGAACGTGTCTTTGACGTTATCGGCGACAAATTCAACGATCATTTCTACAGCACACTGAAGCTTACCCGGTACACCCGCTGTTGTTCTCTTTGCTACTTTGTAAAAAATTCCGAGGAAAATTAAACCAGTAAACCAAGAAAAAAACAGGCTATCGATATGTACGTTCCAGAAACTTGTCTCCGACCCTACTAAACCCAACTTGTATAGCGATAGGTTAGAAAGGTGGTGGGCAATGTAACCGGACGATGTTAGCGCTTCACCTGGCGCAGCCATAACTCATCCTATTTTTTGTTGTTAATGAATAGCACTGGTGCACAGATATTAATACCTAGTACCAGCAAATAGGTTAGTTTGAGGGGAACAAGTTCCACCTGCATATACATGTAGGCAACATAGAACAGTGCAACCGTGATGAGAATTTTCAGTACTTCACCCGTATAGAAGGAAGCAGCGATGCGCTTGGCAGCGCGAGCTCCACTAAACATGAAAGCACACAGCGCGAATACTGCATTGGCAACAACAAAAATGCCTCCGCCAATCAGCGCTGAAAATCCCCAGTCAGGATTTATGGCTACCGCCATTCCTGCTGCCACAAAAATAACCGCGCCAGACTGGATCATTAACAATTGCCTTGCGAGCTCTCGTCCTGGTCTAGCTAACGCAGCTACCATGTATTCGTACCTCTAGTAATATCCACTTCGCACTTAACTCTCTGTGCTGGGAAATTGGCGAAAATTATACGTTCAGTTCAACGTAAAGCAATTCGATTGCATCAAAAACTTACAGTTTTGTTTACAAAACGACAACTTTCGCACAAAATTCGATTAATTCGATTAATTGACCTAAATCAATTATCTCATCTAGGCCTCAAGCTTGGCAATTAGTTGGTCCAATTTGTGAGGCTCATCAAGACTTATCGTCAATTTCGCTTTTCCGTTTGCAGAACGGGTAAGAGAAACTTTTGCATCAAGCAGCTGACTCAATTTATGCGACATTTGCTCGGCTTCGGTATCCTCTTGTTGCCCTTTTTGCTCATTTTGTGGGGCTAAGCACTTTTTTACTAACTGTTCGGTTTGGCGAACAGTCATTTGCTTCTTAGCCACTTGTTGAGCTACTTCGACTTGCTGTTCGCCTTCTAACGCTAACAGAGCTCGAGCATGACCCATTTCCAATTTTTTATCTGCAACCAGACCTTTTACATCAACTTCCAACTGATTCAGACGTAATAGGTTACTCACCGTCGTTCTTGATTTACCAATCACATCGGCCACTTGCTGATGTGTCAGCGTGAATTCATCTTGTAGACGTTCAAGCGCTTGGGCTTCCTCAATCACATTCAAGTCTTCACGTTGAATGTTTTCAATCAACGCCATGGCGATGGCGGCACGATCTTCAACTTTTTTCACCAAACACGGCACGCGTTTTAAACCCGCCTGCCTTGCAGCACGCCAGCGGCGCTCACCTGCGATGATCTCAAACTGACCATTTTCGACCTGGCGAACCACGATTGGTTGAATAATGCCTTGTGATTGAATCGAAGCCGCTAGTTCTTCTAGCGCTTCAGGCGCCATATCTTTACGCGGTTGGTATACGCCCGGCTGCAATTGACCAATCGCTAAATCGGTTAACTCACCGTCTGCCGATAAATCTTGGCTATGCGATGCAATATGCTGTTTTTCACGAGCAAACGAACTGGTCGACAATAACGCATCCAGTCCTTTTCCGAGACCACGCTTAGACATGGGATTGAATTCCTTAGGTTAGAGTTAAACTGGGATTTCTTCGCGGCGGAGCATTTCGCCCGCTAGAGCAAGATACGCTTTGGCACCTGCGGAGTACTTATCGTAGTACATTGCTGGCTTACCGTGACTTGGCGCTTCAGCCAAACGAACATTACGCGGAATGACAGTACGGTAAACTTTATTCCCAAAGTGTTTTTTAAGTTGATCGGATACTTCATTCGATAAGCGGTTGCGTGGGTCGTACATGGTACGCAATAAACCTTCGATTTTGAGGTTTTCATTCACGACAGCCGCTAACTTGCTGATTGTATCCATAAGAGCAGTTAAACCTTCTAACGCAAAGTATTCACATTGCATCGGCACCAGCACAGAGTCAGCTGCCGCCATCGCATTGATTGTAAGAAGGTTTAGAGAAGGAGGACAATCAATAAAGATGAAATCATAGTTATCGCGAACTGACGACAATGCATTTTTTAGACGCACTTCACGAGCGAAAACTTCCATCAATTTGATTTCTGCCGCGGTCACGTCTCCGTTCGCCGCGATCAAATCATACTTCCCTGTTGTTTGGGTACAAACGACTTGATCGAACGGTGTATCTTCAACCAAAAGATCGTATGCGGTGGCGTCGACCATATACTTATCCACGCCACTGGCCATCGTAGCATTGCCTTGCGGGTCGAGATCGATCACCAAAACCTTGCGCTTTGTTGCCGCCATCGAAGCCGCTAAGTTAATGCACGTTGTTGTTTTGCCGACCCCACCTTTCTGGTTGGCGATTGCTACAATTTTACCCACGATTACCTCGCTAATTTTCCTTGCGCGATAAGATTACTAGATGACGATCACCTTCCAACTCAGGAACAGCCAAAGATATGATCTCTGTCACACTGCACCATTCAGGAAGCAGATCCATTTCATCTTTAGGGTGCTGTCCTTTCAGCGCTAGAAACACCCCGTGCTCTTGTTTCGGCAAATGGTGGCACCATTCCACCATGTCTGTCATTGAAGCAAAAGCTCGACTCAAAACGCCATCAAATTTTTCTTCAGGTTGGAATTCTTCGACGCGACTTTGAATTGGTGTCACGTTTTTCAGCCCTAATGTGTGCACGACTTGCTTGATAAAACGGATGCGTTTGCCAAGACTGTCGAGCAAAAAGAAGGTTTTCTCAGGGTTCATTATTGCCAAAGGGATGCCCGGTAACCCCGGACCAGTACCAACATCAATGAAGCGCTCACCGGGCAGGTGTGCGCTTACAACGATACTATCAAGAATATGTTTCACTAACATATCAAGCGGATCACGCACCGATGTTAAATTGTACGCTTTGTTCCATTTATCGAGCAGTTCGACATAACCAACTAACTGCTCTCGTTGCTGTTCTGACACTTCCAAATCGGTTTTCGCGATCAGTGAATCCAGCTTTGTTCGCAATGCGCTCATTATTCTTCCTCACCTTTCTTCAGCAAACCATGCTTTTTCAAGTGAACAAGTAGAATAGAAATTGCAGCAGGCGTAATACCAGAAATGCGTGATGCAATACCGATGCTCTCTGGTTTGGCCTCGCTCAGTTTAGCAACGACTTCGTTTGATAAACCTTTTACATCGCGGTAATCCAAATCAGCAGGTAACTTGGTATTTTCGTGACGCAGTGATTTTTCGATCTCTTCCTGCTGACGCTTGATGTAACCATCGTATTTCACTTGAATTTCAACTTGCTCAGCCGCTTGCTGATCTTCAAGAGCAGGAGCAAACGCTTCAAGTTGCGTCAGTTGCGAATAAGTGATCTCTGGACGACGCAGAAGATCCTCACCACTCGCTTCACGGGCCATTGGGGTTTTCAGCAGCTTGTTCAGCTCATCAACACCCTCTGACTTCGGATTCATCCACGTTGCTTTCAAACGCTGACGCTCCGTTTCCATATTGTTGATTTTCTCGTTAAAGCGAGCCCAACGAACATCATCAATCAAGCCTAGCTCGCGCGCTTTTTCCGTTAAACGTAAATCGGCGTTATCTTCACGAAGTAGCAGGCGGTATTCCGCACGAGAAGTGAACATGCGGTACGGCTCTTTGGTACCCATGGTCGATAAGTCATCAATCAACACGCCCATGTAAGCTTGGTCACGACGTGGGCTCCAGCCTTCTTTGTCTTGGCTAAACAAGCTTGCGTTTAGGCCCGCCATCAAGCCTTGCGCTGCGGCTTCTTCGTAGCCAGTCGTACCATTAATCTGGCCAGCAAAGAACAAACCATGGATGAACTTCGTCTCGTACGTTTGCTTCAAATCACGTGGATCGAAGAAATCATATTCAATCGCATAACCTGGGCGAACGATGTGTGCATTTTCAAACCCTTTCATTGAGCGCACGATTTGTACTTGCACATCAAATGGCAAGCTGGTCGAGATACCATTAGGGTATAACTCGTGCGTGGTTAGGCCTTCTGGCTCAATGAAGATTTGGTGGCTGTTTTTGTCAGCGAAACGCATCACTTTGTCTTCAATAGACGGACAGTAACGAGGACCAATACCTTCAATCACACCTGCGTACATTGGACTGCGATCCAAGTTACTGCGGATCACATCGTGAGTTTGTTCATTGGTGTGGGTGATGAAACATGGAATCTGACGCGGATGCTGTTCACGTTTGCCCATGAACGAGAATACAGGCGTTGGGTTATCACCGTGCTGAGCTTCTAGCACTGAAAAATCAACAGTACGAGCATCAATGCGCGGTGGAGTACCTGTTTTTAAACGATCCACACGGAACGGCAGTTCACGCAGTCGATCCGCTAATGCGATCGATGGTGGATCCCCGGCACGACCACCAGACGAGCTTTCCATACCTATGTGGATCTTACCACCAAGGAAGGTACCCACGGTTAGCACAACGGCTTTCGCATGGAAGCGAAGTCCCATTTGAGTTACCACACCAACTGCGCGATCTTGTTCAACAATCAGATCATCAACTGATTGCTGGAACAACGTTAAGTTAGGCGCATTTTCTAATGCATTACGAACGTACGCTTTGTACAGAGCGCGATCGGCTTGAGCTCGAGTTGCTCGTACTGCAGGACCTTTGGAGGCATTTAGTGTACGAAACTGAATACCTGCATGGTCGATGGCTTCAGCCATCAAACCGCCCATAGCATCTACTTCTTTTACTAAGTGACCTTTACCAATACCACCGATCGCCGGATTACAAGACATCTGGCCTAATGTATCGATGTTATGGGTAAGGAGAAGCGTTTTTTGTCCTGTGCGTGCAGATGCGAGCGCGGCTTCCGTTCCTGCGTGTCCGCCACCGACAACAATGACGTCAAAGTTTTCGTGATAAAGCATGAACTGACCTCAGGTATTCAAAGGGATTTAATGGACAGATAAAGGAGCAGTATTTTACCTGCTTTATGCCAGAGAGAAAAACGTTTTCTCGTTTTATCCGTTTTAAGCTTCAAGATAAATATATATAAGATCTATATATATGATCTTTTATTAGATCTACTATTAGGATCGACCGTTTCTGTGGATAACCTAAAAATGATCAACAAGATCATGGATCTTCTTTGGATCATATCTTGTGATCATGATTGGATCAGATCGAGGATTACCTGGGATCAAAAGTGGTGGTTATACACAGGGGGTGAAATTGATCAAAGTTGTTATTGGGATAACTAAAGGAAAATCACTGGATCTTATTGTAGTTATCCACAGTCTGTTTGGTTGGTTTTTGAGCGGTTAAACAAAATAATTTGGTGGGAGTTATTCACATGGGAGAAAACAGAGCCGAATTTCGACTCTGTTGAAGGGAAAGTCGTGAGTTTAAAAACGTTCGATATTCTCTTTTAACCACATCTCTGCGGCGTCTTCTGGCACATCATGGCTCAGTACATCGATTTTAAAGCAATCTGCGAGAGGGGTTGCACCAATATCCTCTAATAAATCATAAGCGTGTTGACCAGCGGCACAGAACGTATCGTAGCTAGAGTCACCAATCGCAATCACCGCAAATTTTACATCAGTCATTTTTGGCGGTGTATTTTGTAATGCTGCGATAAAAGGTTGGATATTATCAGGATACTCACCAGCTCCATGTGTAGAGGTGATCACCAACCACGTACCTTGATTTTCGATATCATTGAGGGAAGGCTGGTTGTGGATCGTTGTTTCAAATCCATTCTCGTTGAGTAGATCACTCAGGTGATCCCCTACGTATTCTGCGCCACCTAACGTGCTGCCTGTAATAATGTGGATCATACTTCTTCCTTATTGAATGCGACGGCTAAAGCTCATGGATGGCTTGCCGTACAAAAAGAAAAGCGGTGTGAGTTAAGCTCAGCACCGCGCGTTCGATTATTTACTTCCCGATACAGAATGAAGAGAAGATTCGTCCCAGTAAGTCGTCAGAACTGAACTCACCGGTAATCTCATTGAGATGTTGTTGGGTGATGCGTAGCTCTTCAGCCAATATTTCACCTGCCATATAGCCTTCAAGCTGCTCCTGGCCTATTTGAAGGTGCTGTGCGGCACGTTCTAATGCATCGAGATGACGACGACGAGCCATAAACCCACCTTCACTGTTGCCAGAGAAGCCCATACACTCCTTGAGATGATCGCGCAGAGCTTCAACCCCTGCACCAGTCTTCGCTGACAAACGGATAAGAGTAGGGTTATTGACGTGGCAGATCCCCATATCTTCACCCGTTTGATCCGCTTTATTACGGATCACAGTTATGCCAATGTTGTCTGGTAGGCGATCCACAAAATCTGGCCAGATATCTTTCGGATCGGTGGCATCGGTTGTCGTGCCATCCACCATGAACAATACGCGGTCTGCTTGGGCTATTTCATCCCACGCGCGTTCGATACCGATTTTCTCTACTTCATCGGAAGCATCACGCAAACCTGCTGTATCAATGATGTGTAGTGGCATGCCATCAATATGGATATGCTCACGCAGTACATCACGCGTGGTTCCTGCGATGTCGGTTACGATTGCAGATTCTTTACCCGATAGCGCGTTCAGTAGGCTTGATTTGCCCGCATTTGGACGACCCGCAATCACGACTTTCATCCCTTCACGCATAATAGCGCCTTGGTTAGCTTCTTTGCGCACCGCATCTAGGTTGTCGATGATGGCTTGTAGGTCACCAGCCACTTTACCGTCGGCCAAAAAGTCGATCTCTTCTTCAGGGAAGTCGATGGCTGCTTCAACATAGATACGCAAATGAATCAGCGACTCAACTAAGGTATTAATGCGGCCTGAAAATGCGCCCTGTAAGGATTGCAGTGCCGATTTTGCTGCTTCTTCAGAACTGGCATCAATGAGGTCTGCGATCGCCTCGGCTTGAGCGAGGTCGAGTTTATCGTTCAGAAATGCGCGTTCAGAGAACTCACCAGGGCGAGCAGCTCGAATACCATCTATACCTAGAATGCGTTTTATCAGCATATCCATCACGACAGGGCCGCCATGGCCTTGTAGCTCAAGTACGTCTTCACCGGTAAATGAGTGTGGGTTAGGGAAGTACAGTGCGATGCCCTGATCAAGCACAGTGCCATCTTCTGACTTAAACGGCAGGTACTCTGCGTAGCGGGGCTTTAGTGTTTTGCCAGTGACTTCTAACGCCACTTGGTTGGCTTTAGGGCCAGAAACTCGAATAATACCGACACCGCCACGACCAGGCGCGGTCGCTTGAGCGACAATCGTATCTGTAGTCATAATTTTGCCTTTTGAGCTGGGCTATAGGGAAGATACCTAGGGAGCCATCACAATTAATTAGCTGAATTGTAATCAGCCAAAAACAAAAAGGCGACCTTTTGGCCGCCTTTCTCAATCATTTCCTAAAAGGTTACTTGCTGTGTAAGCCTTTTTTCTCTAATCCTTTGTAGATCAGAGTTTGCTGGATAAGCGTTACGATGTTCGACACCAACCAGTACAGAACGAGACCTGATGGGAAGAACAAGAAGAAGAAGGTAAACATAACCGGCATAAAGGTCATGATCTTCTGCTGCATTGGATCCGTTACCGTTGTCGGGCTCATCTTCTGGATTAGGAACATAGACGCACCCATCAATAGCGGCAGGATGTAGTAAGGGTCCTGCGCTGAAAGGTCATGAATCCAACCGAAGAATGGTGAGTGACGTAGCTCTACCGATTCCATTAGCGCCCAGTATAGTGCGATGAAAATAGGCATCTGTAGGATAAGAGGTAGACAACCACCTAGTGGGTTCACTTTCTCTTTCTTGTACAGTTCCATCATTTCTTGGCTCATGCGCTGACGGTCATCACCGATACGCTCACGCATTGCTTGCAGCTTAGGCTGTAGCATGCGCATTTTCGCCATAGACGTGTATTGCGCTTTTGTTAGTGGGTACATTGCACCACGAACGATGAAGGTCAGACAGATGATTGCCACACCCCAGTTACCAACAAAGCTCTGGATGAATGAAAGCAACATATGAAGAGGCTTCGCAATGAACCATAACCAGCCGTAGTCCACTACTAGGTCTAGGTTAGGTGCCACTTCTGCCATTTCATCTTGCAGTTTTGGACCAACCCAAAGTGTTGCTTCAAACTTAGCCTGATCGCCTGTTGCGATAGTTTTGTTTGGCATACGAACGCCGATGTCGCCTAGGTTGCCAATTACACGAGTGTATAGGTTAGTACCTGGTTCGTTACGTGGGATCCAAGCTGCGGCAAAGTAGTGCTGAATCATTGCTGCCCAACCTTGGCCATCGGCTAGGTTAAGAGACAGGTTGCGATCCTGCATATCATCAAAGCTGTACTTCTTGTAACGCGTATCTTCTGTTGAGTATGCGCCACCACGGTAAGTAGGCATTGTGATGCTACCACCATCGTCCATTAGGTTTTGACGTAGGTGAGCGTACATACCAAATGTTGCGTTGTTGCCTGAGTTGTTCACTACATCGTATTCAACATTAAGCGCGTAGCTGCCGCGTTTAAAGATGTAAGTTTTGGTGTATTCGATGCCGTTTGCAGTGAATGTCATCGGAACGCGAAGTTCATCTTGACCGTCAGCCATTGTGAAGCTGTCTGCACTTACGTTGTAGTGAGGGCGATTTGTGCTGCTCAAGTCGATACCTTGAGGACCCACTAGACCGCTTTGAGCGATAAATTGGTGACCTTGAGCGTCTTTAAGCAGAACAAAGGAATCTGATGAATCTAACTCAGCAGAGTATTCGTTAAGGTTGGCATGTACCACATCGCCACCAACGGTGTCGATCGACAGAGTTAAAACATCAGTCGTTACTGTGATAGTTTTTGCAGAAGCTTGCTGTTGACCAGGAACTGGGTCAAGTTCATCAGCAAAAGATGGTGCAGGTAGAGTGCTGCTTGATTGAGCCTGTTCAACTGCTTGAGGTTCTGGATTCTTTGCAACTTGCCATTGTTGAAACAGCAAAAAAGAAACCAGGGCCAAACCGATGAGCAGGATATTACGTTGAGAATCCATCGTTAGTTATCTCTGTCTTGTTTTTGGACTGGTGGAACGGGGTCATACCCCCCTTCATTCAAAGGGTGGCATTTTAATAGACGTTTGCCTGATAACCAACATCCTTTTACAAAACCGTGAGCTCTCAAAGCTTCTAGCGCGTAAGTGGAACAGGTTGGTGTGAACCGGCAACGAGGACCAATCAAAGGGCTGATAAACCAGCGATACAGATAAACGAGCCCAATGGCTATCCACGTGAAGGGCGAGACAGGCGTTGCCATAGCTTATCAAACAACTTAAAAATTTGCTCATTGCTTAAATCTTGCGCGCTTTTCTTTGCAATCACAACAAAATCTTTGTTTGGAAGCTGATGTTGATTGTTACGAAAGCTTTCACGAGCCAAACGCTTAAATCGGTTACGACCGACAGCCGTTTTGATTTGCTTTTTGGGAACCGCTAAACCTAATCGTGGGTGAGAAAGTTTGTTATTGCGAGCAATGATGGTGAAATGAGGCGAGCCAGCTCGATGAGCTTGCTGGAAGACGTTTTGATAATGCTCGGGAGTTAACAAACGTAACTCCCGATTAAACGCGTACGTGTTCAAAATAAACTAGCGATTATTTTGATAGGCGCGCACGGCCTTTTGCACGACGTGCGTTGATAACTTTACGACCGTTCTTAGTTGCCATGCGAGCACGGAAGCCGTGAGTACGCTTGCGCTTTAGAACTGTAGGTTGAAAAGTGCGTTTCATGATAATTACCTTTACTGATCAGTAGTTTTAGGTTCTTGTTAAACCCGGCGTGGGTATTTGCTTTCTTATATAAAGAAGCTCTTTATATAGAGAAGAACAACCGACGCCTCTCAACAAAGAGGCGGAATTGTAATCACACTCACATAATGTGTCAATGACTCAATGAGTACGAAATTCCGGCCGGGCGATTATACGTAGTGTGAGTAAAATCTCAAGGATCAATCGATCCTGATGCTTGATCGTTACTCTATTCCTACTTGGTTAAGGAATTTTTTCAAACGAGGATCTTGTGGATTATCGAAGATATCCTGTGGAGAACCTTGCTCAACGATATTGCCTTCCGCCATGAAGATCACTCTATCAGCGACTTCTTTCGCGAATTGCATCTCGTGCGTCACCACCAGCATGGTTTGATGCTGATTAGCTAACTTCTTCATTAATGAGAGAACTTCACCGACCCATTCAGGATCCAGCGCAGAAGTTGGTTCGTCAAACAACAGCAGTTCTGGTTGCAGCGCCATCGCTCGGCCGATACCCACACGTTGTTGTTGGCCGCCAGATAATGCCGCTGGATAACTATCGCCTTTATCCCCAAGGCCGATGTCATCCAGAATTTGTTGCGCTCGTTTGAGAGCATCGGCTTTTTTCCAACCTCGAACGGTCACTAGACCTTCGGCAATGTTCTGGCGCGCATTCATGTGGGCAAACAGGGCATAGTTTTGGAACACAAAGCCAGTTCGACGACGCAGCGCTAATACTTCGGCTTTAGTGTGTTTTTGAGTATCAACGGAGATGTCATCTATCGTGATACGACCTTCATCTGCTTGTTCTAGAAAGTTCACCGTACGCAGCAAGGTTGATTTACCCGTACCACTTGAGCCGATAATCACGATGATCTCACCTTGCTTAATATCGAGGTCGATGCCTTTCAGCACTTCAGTCTCACCAAAACGTTTGTGAATATTTTCTAACTTAATCATCGTACGTACGCCTTATTCAGTTTTGCTTCTGCCCAGATTTGTACGCGAGTCAGAATCACCACCACGCCCCAGTAAATAAGAGCAACCGCAAGGAAAGCTTCAAAGAAACGGAAACTTGATGAGGCTTCCATCTGTGCTTTCGCCATGATTTCGGCCACACCAAGCGTGAAAGCGAGAGACGTTGACTTGATCATATCGATGAAGTAGTTCATCAATGAAGGCAGTGCGACACGCGTTGCTTGAGGTAAAATCACTCGGCGCATTGCTTGGGATGTCGTCATACCGACCGATAAGCTCGCTTCCATTTGGCTGCGATCAATGCCAATAATGGCGGCACGAATACTTTCCGCCATATAAGCGGCAAAGTGCAGCGTTAAACCGATAACCGCTGCTGAAAAGGCGTCGATACCGACCATCAATGGAAAAATTTGCGGTAAGCCGTAATAAAGCAGGAAAAGCTGAACCAACAGTGGGGTGCCACGGAAGAAGCTGATGTACAGTTGGCTTAATTGATCCAGAACTGGCAGTTTAAATACGCGAATATTGGCTAAAATGACGGATAAAATCAGCGAAAACACCAATCCCCATGTCGCCATTTCCATGGTTGTGCCAAGATATTTCAGCAATATCGGCAGCAGTTCCAACATGTAATTAAAGTCAAATCCCATAAGGCTTACCTAAAGGCTAGAGAAAAGAAAAGGTGGAAAACAAGTTCCACCTTTACGTAAGTTTATTTTAGTCCGAGAGTGATACCACTTTGCGGCCTAAAGTACAAAGAGTTCTTATTTCGTGATGTCAGCGCCAAACCACTTCACGGAAATTTTCTCTACTGTACCATCTGCGCGCATCTCAGCCAGTGCTTTGTTTACTTCTTCTTGCAGCTTACGACCTTTCTCGTTGTCAACGAAAGGCCATGCGTTTTGAATGGTCTCAAACGGTTCGCCTGCCAATTCCAGAGGAAGGCCAGTTTTCTTAATCAGCTCTAACGCAGAAAGACGATCCATTACAAACGCGTCTGCACGACCGAGCGCCACGTCATGTTCGATACCTGTGTCGTACGTTTTAATGTTGATCTTGCCGTCTTTGTCGTATTGACGCAGCAGTTGCTCAAAGTTAGAGCCTAGGTTCACCGCAACGGTTTTGCCCGCAAGATCGTCAACACCTTTGATGCTGTCGTTGCCTTTACGCACGGTAATTTGTGCGCCATCTACAACGTAAGGGTCAGCAAATAGGTATTTAGCTTTACGCTCATCAGTCATGGTGATTTGGTTGGAGATCGTATCGATACGACCAGTTTCTAAAAGACCAAATAAACCAGAGAAGTTGGCTGTTACGTATTCGATTTTGTAATCGTTACGTTTACCGATTTCATCCCACATGTCGACTTCAAAGCCTTGTAGCTTGTCTTGCTTTACAAAAGTAAACGGGAAGTAGCGACCTGACATACCAACTTTGACTTCAGTAGCGGCTTGTACGGTTGCTGCCGACAGTGCAATGGCTGCAACGGCAACCTTAATCCAGTTTTTCATAATACATCTCCATAATTTTATGGTTGGAAATACTACTGTTAGTTAGCTCAATTAAATAAATAACCAAGAGCAATAACCTAGACCTGTGAGTTATTAGATAATAGAAGAAGAATGTTAAATGTGACGAAAATGCGAACTGAACCTAGCGAAATGATCGACAAAATCAGCATTGGGAATAAAATAATACACAGACTTATCACCAATCGCTCGATCTTGTGAATTTTGCCCAATTGTGGATCGTTGTGTGGGCAAATTTGGGGCAAGGTGTGTTGATCTCATCAAGTTTGCAGAAATAATTGTGAATAACTTGGATCTTATTCACTGGATCGTCGATCAATCGCTGGCGATCTTGGTTATCAACAGGTAAAATTGCCAGTCTTTTCCGATAATTCAATTACTCAGTGGGGGCACCGTGTCATCTTCGCTTTGGCTGCAATGTTTGCAGCAGCTTCAAGAAGAGCTACCAGCTACAGAATTCAGCATGTGGGTTCGTCCGCTACAAGCGGAGCTCAATGACAATACTCTCACTCTATTCGCGCCAAACCGCTTTGTGTTGGACTGGGTGCGTGATAAGTATCTGAACAATATTACTCGCTTACTGCAGGAATACTGCGGTGGCGATATTCCTAACTTACGTTTTGAAGTGGGGAGCCGACCTGTCTCTGCACCAAAACCAGCGCCGACACGTACGCCTGCAGATGTGGCTGCCGAGTCATCTGCACCTGCGCAATTACAGGCGCGTAAGCCAGTACACAAAACCTGGGATGACGACGCTCAAGCGATTGCGGCTATCAATCACCGCTCAAACATGAACCCAAAACACAAGTTCGATAACTTTGTTGAAGGTAAGTCGAACCAACTGGGTTTGGCTGCGGCGCGTCAGGTATCGGATAACCCAGGTGCAGCTTACAACCCACTATTCCTATACGGCGGCACGGGTTTGGGTAAAACCCACTTATTGCATGCGGTGGGTAACGCGATTGTGGATAACAACCCGAACGCAAAAGTGGTCTACATGCACTCAGAACGTTTTGTGCAAGACATGGTGAAAGCGCTGCAAAACAATGCGATTGAAGAATTCAAACGCTACTACCGCAGCGTGGATGCGCTCCTTATCGATGACATCCAATTCTTTGCTAATAAAGAACGTTCACAAGAAGAATTCTTCCATACCTTCAACGCACTATTGGAAGGTAATCAGCAGATCATTCTAACGTCTGACCGTTATCCTAAAGAAATTAATGGCGTTGAAGATCGTCTTAAATCTCGCTTTGGTTGGGGTCTTACTGTTGCGATCGAGCCGCCTGAGCTTGAAACGCGTGTGGCGATCTTGATGAAAAAAGCTGAAGATCACCAAATCCACCTTGCTGATGAAGTGGCATTCTTCATTGCCAAGCGTCTGCGTTCGAACGTTCGTGAGCTAGAAGGTGCACTGAACCGTGTTATTGCGAACGCGAACTTTACTGGCCGTCCAATTACGATTGATTTTGTTCGTGAAGCGCTGCGCGATCTGCTTGCTCTACAAGAGAAGCTTGTGACAATCGATAACATTCAAAAGACAGTGGCGGAATACTACAAGATTAAAGTAGCGGACTTGCTGTCTAAGCGTCGTTCTCGTTCTGTAGCGCGTCCTCGTCAGCTGGCTATGGCGTTAGCAAAAGAGCTAACCAACCACAGTTTGCCTGAAATTGGCGATGCGTTTGGGGGCCGCGATCATACGACCGTACTTCATGCTTGTCGCAAGATTGAGCAGCTGCGTGAAGAGAGCCACGACATTAAAGAAGATTACTCTAACTTGATTCGCACCCTGTCTTCGTAATCGGTTAGAATAACGGTATTCTAAGCAAATCATTTATTGAGCTGACAGCGTAAAGAGCCAAGCATGAAATTTACCATTGAACGTAGTCATTTAATCAAACCGCTACAGCAGGTTTCGGGCGCTTTAGGTGGCCGACCAACTCTGCCAATCCTGGGTAACCTACTTCTTAAAGTAGAAGAGAACGTATTGTCGATGACGGCAACCGATCTTGAAGTAGAGTTAGTAAGCAAAGTGACGCTAGAAGGTGATTTTGAAGCGGGCAGCATTACCGTTCCTTCTCGTAAGTTTCTCGATATCTGCCGTGGTTTACCGGACGATGCGATCATCACATTTGTATTAGAAGGTGATCGCGTACAAGTTCGCTCTGGTCGCAGCCGTTTCTCGTTGGCAACGCTTCCTGCGAACGATTTCCCTAATATTGAAGACTGGCAAAGCGAAGTGGAAGTATCACTGAGCCAAGCTGATTTACGTACGCTGATCGACAAAACTCAGTTCTCGATGGCGAATCAAGACGTTCGTTACTACCTCAACGGCATGTTGTTTGAAATTGACGGCACCACGCTACGCAGCGTGGCGACGGACGGCCACCGTATGGCGGTATCGCAAACTCAGCTAGGTGCGGACTTTGCGCAGAAGCAAATCATCGTGCCACGCAAAGGTGTGCAAGAATTAGTAAAGTTGATGGATGCGCCAGAGCAGCCCGTAGTACTTCAGATCGGTAGCTCCAATGTTCGTGCTGAGGTGAATAACTTTACTTTTACCTCTAAGTTGGTTGATGGTCGTTTCCCTGATTACCGCCGTGTATTGCCTCAGAGCACCAATAAGACCCTAATAGCAAGTTGTGACGAGTTGCGCCAAGCCTTCTCTCGTGCTGCGATTCTTTCCAACGAAAAATTCCGTGGCGTGCGTGTGAATCTGGCTGATACTGAAATGCGCATAACCGCGAATAACCCAGAACAAGAAGAAGCGGAAGAGATGCTTGATGTAACCTTTGAAGGTGACGCCATCGAAATCGGCTTTAACGTAAGCTATGTGCTTGATGTTCTGAACACGTTGCGTTGTGAAAATGTACGTGTGTCGATGTCGGATGCTAACGCTAGCGCGTTGATTGAAAATGCCGACGATGATAGTGCCATGTACGTGGTGATGCCAATTCGTCTATAAGCCAACTGAATGCCTCTTTCTCGTCTCATCATTCAGCAGTTTCGAAACATTAAAGCCTGTGATATTGAGTTATCAGCAGGCTTTAACTTTCTTATCGGGCCGAACGGCAGCGGTAAAACCAGTGTCTTAGAAGCGGTTTATCTGCTCGGGCATGGCCGCTCATTCAAGAGCTCTCTCACCGGACGAGTGATACAAAATGAGTGTGACGAACTGTTTGTTCATGGTCGTTTTTTGAACTCGGATCAATTTGAGCTACCTATCGGCATTAATAAGCAGCGTGATGGCTCAACAGAGGTTAAAATAGGCGGTCAATCTGGACAAAAATTAGCGCAGTTGGCACAAGTTCTGCCTCTGCAGTTGATACACCCAGAAGGGTTTGATTTACTGACAGATGGCCCTAAACATCGTCGTGCGTTTATTGATTGGGGCGTGTTTCATACCGAGCCCGCTTTTTATCAAGCATGGGGAAGGTTCAAGCGCCTGAACAAGCAGCGCAACGCGTTGTTGAAAACCGCCAATAGTTATCGTGAGCTCAGTTATTGGGATCAGGAAATGGCAGGGTTGGCTGAAAACATCAGCCAATGGCGAGCAAGTTACATCGAGCAGATGAAAACCGTCGCAGAAACTATCTGTCAGACATTTTTGCCAGAATTTGAGATCCAATTGAAGTATTATCGTGGCTGGGATAAAGACACTCCATACCACGAGATACTAGAAAAGAATTTTGAGCGTGATCAGGCATTGGGATACACCTTTAGTGGCCCAAACAAAGCTGATTTGCGCATTAAAGTGAACGGAACGCCCGTTGAAGATGTTCTGTCACGCGGTCAATTAAAACTCATGGTGTGTGCATTGCGTGTAGCGCAAGGGCAACACCTGACAGAGATGGCCGGTAAACAATGCATTTACCTAATTGATGACTTCGCGTCGGAATTAGATAGCCAACGTCGCAAGCGTCTTGCTGACTGCTTAAAAGAGACGGGCGCACAAGTATTTGTAAGCTCTATCACTGAAAGCCAAATCGCCGATATGTTGGACGATAACGGTAAATTGTTTCATGTGGAACATGGCAGGATAGAGTCAAACTAGAAGAGAGAAACTCATGTCTGAAAATTACGATTCATCGAGTATTAAGGTACTGAAGGGTCTGGATGCGGTACGTAAGCGTCCAGGAATGTACATCGGCGATACGGACGACGGCACCGGCCTTCACCACATGGTTTTCGAGGTGGTGGATAACTCAATTGATGAAGCGTTGGCAGGTCACTGTAAAGACATCGTTGTGACAATTCATGAGGATAACTCGGTTTCCGTTAGCGATGATGGTCGTGGCATTCCAACAGAAATCCACTCAGAGGAAAATGTCTCTGCAGCAGAAGTAATTATGACGGTTCTTCACGCGGGTGGTAAGTTCGACGATAACTCATACAAAGTATCGGGTGGTCTTCACGGGGTAGGTGTTTCAGTAGTAAACGCACTATCAGAGAAAGTTGAGCTAACGATTCATCGTGGTGGCCATATCCATACGCAAACCTACCGCCATGGTGAGCCTCAAGCGCCACTAGCCGTTGTGGGTGATACGGATAAAACCGGTACACAAATTCGTTTCTGGCCAAGTGCCGAGACGTTCTCTAACACTGAGTTCCACTATGACATTCTGGCGAAACGCCTGCGTGAACTGTCATTCCTGAACTCTGGTGTGTCGATCAAATTGGTTGATGAACGTGAAGCGGACAAACATGATCACTTCATGTATGAAGGTGGTATTCAAGCGTTCGTTGATCACCTAAACACCAACAAAACGCCAATCATCGAAAAAATCTTCCACTTTAACTCTGAGCGTGAAGACGGCATTTCAGTTGAAGTGGCGATGCAATGGAACGATGGTTTCCAAGAGAACATCTTCTGCTTTACCAACAATATCCCACAGCGTGATGGTGGTACTCACCTTGCTGGTTTCCGTGCTGCGCTAACACGTACATTGAACAGCTTTATGGATAAAGAAGGTTTCTCGAAGAAAGCGAAAACAGCGACTTCAGGCGACGATGCGCGTGAAGGTCTAACTGCGGTTGTTTCGGTGAAAGTGCCTGATCCTAAGTTCTCAAGCCAAACAAAAGACAAACTGGTTTCTTCTGAAGTGAAATCAGCTGTTGAGTCTGCAATGGGTGAAAAACTGTCTGAGTTCCTGATTGAGAACCCGACAGAAGCGAAGATGGTTTGTTCGAAAATCATCGATGCAGCACGTGCTCGTGAAGCAGCGCGTAAAGCTCGTGAAATGACGCGCCGTAAAGGTGCACTAGACCTAGCTGGCCTTCCAGGTAAACTTGCAGACTGTCAGGAAAAAGATCCGGCACTCTCTGAACTATACATAGTGGAGGGTGATTCGGCAGGCGGCTCCGCAAAACAAGGCCGTAACCGTAAGAACCAAGCGATCCTACCGCTAAAAGGTAAGATTCTTAACGTAGAAAAAGCACGTTTCGACAAGATGCTATCTTCTCAAGAAGTAGCAACACTAATCACCGCACTAGGTTGTGGTATCGGTCGTGACGAGTACAACCCGGACAAGCTTCGTTACCACAACATCATCATCATGACCGATGCCGATGTCGATGGTTCGCACATCCGTACGCTACTGTTGACCTTCTTCTACCGTCAAATGCCAGAGCTTATCGAGCGTGGCTATGTGTACATCGCTCAGCCACCACTATACAAAGTGAAAAAAGGCAAACAAGAGCAGTACATCAAAGATGAAGAAGCGATGAACCAATACCAAGTATCATTGGCTCTGGACAATGCATCGCTACACGTAAACGCAGAAGCACCAGCATTGGCTGGTGAAGCACTAGAGAAGCTTGTTCAACAGTACAATGCGGGTATTAAACTGGCGGAACGTATGAGCCGTCGTTACCCAAGTGCTTTGGTAAACGAGTTGATTTACACTCCTCGCCTAACGCCAGAGCAATGCCATGACGCATCAGTTGTGGAAGCTTGGACGAAGCAGCTTATTGAACAGCTGAATGCGAAAGAAGTGGGTGCAAGCCAGTACAGCTACGAAGTTGAGCAGCACGAAGAGCTAGGCTTAAACTTGCCTAAGATTGTGGTTCGTACTCACGGCGTGACGCACGAACATGCAATTAGCATCGACTTCCTAAACTCGAAAGAGTACGGCAAGTTGGCTGATCTATCAGAAGCACTTGATGGACTTCTGGAAGAAGGCGCGTACATCAAACGTGGTGAGCGTACTATGCCAGTGGCAAACTTTGCAGAAGCGCTTGACTGGTTAGTGAAAGAGTCAATGCGTGGCTTAAGCCGTCAGCGCTACAAAGGTCTAGGTGAGATGAACCCAGACCAACTTTGGGAAACCACCATGGACCCAGAAACTCGTCGTATGATGCAGGTAACGATTGAAGATGCGGTAGGTGCAGATCAACTGTTCACTACGCTAATGGGTGACCAAGTAGAACCTCGTCGTAACTTCATCGAAGAGAACGCACTGAAAGTAGCGAACCTAGACGTATAACGACACTGTTCGTGATAGTAAAAAGCAGCGAGAAATCGCTGCTTTTTTTGTTGTACCACCAGCTAAAATCGCCACTTTCTGCTAAAGCGGATGTTTTTCTGGTACTAACTGCCAACAACCCGATCAAGCCTGCCATTTTATTTCTGTTTTCTTTTTTTCTCGCCATTTTGTTCGCTTGAGCGTTTTTGCTTTCTTTTTTCTGCTCGCTATAGTGCTGAAGAGCTGATGAATAAGGAGACTAAGAAAATGGTGATGACTTTCCTGAACTAAGCCGGAAGTGATGCACTTCCGGTTCAATGCACTGAATTTATTTGTAAGACAAGGCATTAAGAAGGAAATAATCATGTTTGAACGCTGGTTCTCAGCGTACTGCTTGGCGCTGCGAACTTGGTGGTTAACCAGTCGCTTTTTAACCTATCAATCACCACTAAGGTTGTTATCGCTATTTGAAACCTGCGAGCAACAAGCCCATTGCCGTAACCGAACTCGTATTGCGGTTGGGGACACGGTTCGCTTAGTGGATGTTGAACGCGCCTATCAATATCGCATGACATTGGTCAGCTCGCGCAAGGGGCAACCCATGACAGGTATGCTCGCGGTCGATTCTTATTTGGGGTCTCGACTATTAGGTCGAGCTAAAAATGATGCGCTCGAAGTGGAAATTTTTAATCAGCGACGCTGCTTTGTGATTACTGAAATTGTTCATCAATCGCAACCACCAGCTCAGAAAATGCTGTGTGGTTGTCTGTTGTGCCAATAAATAGAGGTGAAGTCATGAGTAAGAAAGAAAAGAAACAACCGCAGTTGAGTCTAAAAGAAAAGCGCAAACTAAAGCAGGAAAAGGCGGCAGAAAAGGGCGTTGTAAAAGCGCGTAAATCCTCCCGCAAGTAAAGTGTAGATTGAGCCCTCCAGAACGGCGGGCTTTTTATCACTGATCGCGAAGTGATGAGGAACTAAGCTGTTCAAGGGGATAGTGGATGCTTTAAAAATTTTTTGTTTTTTCCCTTGAAAGTCATTTTTGACGACCTTATATCTAGTTATGAAGAGGGTGACTGGCTTGCTAGAGACTAGAAGACCAGCCCTCTGAAATCGCTAAAACGAGATCGCTCAGAAGAGGATATGGCGTTTTAGCACACAACTTAAACCTTTAGATTCAATATCATGTCTCCGAGCCAAACCAAGGCCAGTGGAATGATAAGAATCTCTTAGTTCGGCGTTGGTTTTTGCATAAACACGCCAGTAGGATTGAACTCATCTGAACTAAGACTATTGCTTAATTAAGAGGATAGATTTATGCGTAATGTAGATTTCTCACCACTATACCGTAATGCAATTGGCTTTGATCGTCTGCTAAACCTGATGGAAGCGAATACAGCGAAAAATACTTCTGGCGGTTACCCTCCATACAACATTGAGCAAAAAGACGAGCACAACTACCGTATTACTATGGCCGTTGCTGGCTTTGCTGAAGAACAGCTCGATCTGACTCAAAACGAAAACATGTTGATTGTGAAGGGCGAACGTAAAGCAGAAGAAGGCAAAAACTACGTTTACCAAGGTATTGCAGAACGTGATTTTGAACGTAAATTCCAGCTAGCGGATTACGTAAAAGTCGTGGGTGCATCAATGGAAAACGGTCTGCTTCATATCGATTTAGTTCGTGAAATCCCTGAAGCCATGCAACCACGTAAGATTGCTATCGGTGGCAACAACCTGATTGAGAACAACTAATCAGTTAACCACCCGGTTATAGAATGAGAAAGAGCGCCATATGGGCGCTCTTTTTAGTTTGGGGTTTTCAAATCCGCTATTTTAAAGCTGTAATTTCAAAGAGAAGAATGGCTGAGTTCAATCCGTCTATTTACCTTCGCGGTAAGCCTTTTCCACTTCTTCAGCGATAATCGCAATGCCTTTTTGCATCATCTCATCATCTTGAACGTAGTTCATACGCAGGCATTGGTGCGCGTGATCCCACTCGTCTTGCTGACCAATAAAGAAATATTCACCAGGGACAATCAATACGCCACGCGCTTTCAAGCGTTGGTACAGTTCCATTGTTGTGATTGGCAGTTCATCAAACCATAACCACAAGAAGATAGCGCCTTCCGGCTTGTGGATGCGGAATCGCTCATCGGTAACTGCTTGTTGGAGCAGTTCAACCGCTCGTTGTGATTTTTGCTTGTAGAACGGCTTAATCACCTCTGAACTCAGTTTAAGCAGATCACCTTTGCCAATTATATGGTTTGCCAGCGCTGGACCAACACTGCCCGGCGCTAGGCTGATGATGCCGTTCATATTGGTTAATGCTTGCGTGATTTCTTCACTCGCAATCACAATGCCACAACGCACGCCCGGTAAACCAAGCTTAGATAGGCTCATGCATAGGATGGTGTTTTCATTCCAGAACGGTTCGACATCTTCAAAGATGATGTTCGGGAAAGGTAGACCGTAGGCGTTATCGATGATCAGCGGGATGTTGTTCTCACGTGCTAGCTTGTCCAGCTTACGTACTTCTTCGTCTGTCAGTACATTACCCGTTGGGTTGGTTGGACGAGATGCACAGATTGCCGCAACAGAGTCGTCGACGGTTAGCTGCTCAAAATCGACGTGGTATTTAAACAGACCGTTATCTAACAGCTCGATTTCTGGGTGGTAAGAGATAAAGATATCTTCATCAATGCCAGCATCACCATAACCGATGTATTCAGGTGCGATAGGCAGTAGCACTTTCTTGTGCGAACCGTCTGGCTGTTTACCTGCCAACAAGTTGAACAAGTAGAAGAAGCCACTCTGGCTACCGTTAGTTAGGCTGATGTTCTTTTCGGAAATATCCCAGCCGTAAGTTTCACGGAATAACTGAGCTAGCGCTTTGACGAACGCGTCTTTACCCTGCGGGCCATCGTAGTTGGCGAGGGCGGCGACGAGCTCCCCACTGGCGAGCATTTCCTCACTGGCTTGGTGAAAGTAATCGAGCATGGCAGGAATGGCGGCAGGATTACCTCCACCGAGCATGATGGCACCTGGTGTGCGCAGACCATCATTCAAATCGTCCATTAACTGCGTAATACCTGAATACTGATTAAATTTTTCACCAAACTTTGAGAACTGCATGCTGACTTATACCTAATTCATTGTGATTGCTTTGTGTATGTTTATGCCGATGTTTTATCGGCTTATCGAGTAATCCTTGACCTTACCTCAATGTGTAATTAACGCAAAGTGTGAATTAAGCCGAAAAAGAAAAAAGTGCGTCATCAGACCAGAGGAACGAGACAAAAGGGCAAAAAGAACAATAAAAAAGGGAAGCTTATGCTTCCCTTGCTGGTGGAGAGAGTGTGATTTACTCACCGGTGTAAACAATCAACACCTTGTCGTCTTGGTATTGGCGTTCAAACGCGTAATAACCTTCTTGGTTGCGAGTGATGTGCTTACCTTGAGCTACCGCTGGGTGGCGTTTACGGAATTCGCCCAACTTTTGCCAATGTTGCAGTAGATCCTCACGCTCGCCATGAATCTTATCCCATGGCATATCTGAGCGTGTGCCTTGGTGGGCGTCTGAACCAGTAATGCCAAAATCACGAGCTATCTCATCGCCATAGTAGATTTGTACTGCACCCGGTGCCAGCATTAACGCATTGGCGGCGCGAGCTTGGTCATCAAAGCTGCGGCTGCGTGCCGACCAAAACAGTTGAGTATCGTGCGAAGACAGGTAACTCAACACGTTGAACTCAGGATCGGAGTTAATACGTTCTGCATAGCGGCGGTAATCATTATCAAGTTGAGCGAAACACTTTAGCGCTTTTGGAGCCACGTCAGATTGGAACTCGAAGTTGATGATCGAATCGAAGCCGTTATCGAAATACGGGCTCTTCACCACGCTGTGTGCCCACACTTCGCCGGTCATCCAAAATGGCAGATCGTCTAGTGCTTTGTCGGGGTGGTTTTGTTTCCATTCGGCGAGGGCTTGAGTGGTACTTGCTTTGAGCTCTGCCCACGCTTCCATCTCAACGTGTTTGGCGGTATCGACGCGGAAGCCATCAATGCCGTAATCACGTACCCAGTCGGATAACCACGTAATCAGATGCTCACGCGGGGTTTGCAGTTCATCTTGCGCATTGGTGTATTTATTGCGGAAGAAGTTTGGTAGTCCGGTTTTCTGCGTCGATTCGGTTTTGAGATCCGGTAGGTAGTTCAAAGACATGGTGATGTCGTTGTAGCCCGGCGCATCGTAATCGCCAATGTCGGTGCGAATCCAATCTTTGCCCCACCATTTTTCCCACGCTTCGCTATCACCGTATTTGATGTAGTCGTTAAAGCTGTGCCAGCTTTGTCCTGATTTTGGTTGCCAGTCGGTCCATTTTTCACCAAGTACTTGTTTGGCTTCTTGGTCATCAAGGTAAAGTTGACCAAATCCGAATTCCTGCATGTCTGCTAATGTCGCATAACCTGTGTGGTTCATGACCACATCCCAAATCACGCGGATACCTTTCTTATGGGCAGTATCGACGAAGGTTCTGAGTTCATCTTCGGTACCCATGTTGGCATCAAGCTTGGTCCAATCTTGGTGATAGTAGCCGTGGTAGCCGTAGTGCTTAAAGTCGCCTTTATCGCCGCCGCCAACCCAGCCGTGGATTTGTTCCAGTGGTGAGGTTATCCAGATAGCATTGACACCAAGTGATTCGATGTAATCGAGTTTTTTCGTTAGACCCGATAAGTCACCACCGTGGAAGGTACCAATCTCATATTTTCCGTCTTTGCTGCGACCGTAGCTGTTGTCGTTGTCTGGGTTGCCATTGTAGAAGCGGTCGGTCATGACGAAGTACACCGTCGCATTGTCCCAACTGAACGGTTTGTCGGCTTGCTGTTCAACTTCTTCTAGCAGCAATAGACCTTGGCTCATAGGACTCGGCTGCATGGTGACGCTGCCATTGGCGACTGTGGTTTCTTGTCCGGTTAAGGCATCGCGAACGACAGTGCCATCATTAAAGGTTTGAGCAACATTGATGGTTTTTGGCGCGTCAGTTGCGACAGGGCAAGAGTAGGTGATGTCCTGACTCTGTTTTGGTTTGATTTTTACAGTTAGCTCATTGGTGGTTGGATTGAGCGTAAATTGATAGGTATTGGCTTTGAAGATGCGCAGTGGCATTTGTACATCAGTGGCGCAGTTATCCATTTTTAATGGACGATTGAACTTGATGCGACCTTCTTCTGCTAGGGCAAAGCTACTGCCACAGCTTTGCTTGCTGTCAGCAATGGTAAAGGTGTAACTGCCTTTTTCGAGTTTTTGCTCGGCGACAAGTAAGCCTTGTGAGTTTTCTTCAAAAACAGCGGTGTCATCACCAACGCTTAATACGATGGCATTTTCTGGAATCTGGCTGCAGGCGCTCAGTAGACCGATAGAGAGTGCGAGAATTGTTTTTTTCATTGTGTCCTTCCCCCGAATAAACAGTCCAGTTATAGCAAAACTGTGCCTCTACAATCCGAGCTCTACACCAACAAGTTAAACGCGTCTCACCCTACAAATTTTAGTCTTGTTCACAAAATGAATAATAAGCGTCACCTTCATCGGTTTGAAGGCAACAAAAAAGGGAAGCATCTGCTTCCCTTTTACTTATTTCTTAATCACTTCGAAGAGTAATGAATTACTTTTGAAGCAAAGAAATGTCTGCGATCTGTAGGAACAGGTTACGCAGGTTGTTCAGTAGTGTCAGACGGTTCTTCTTAAGTGCTTCGTCGTCTGCCATTACCATTACGTTATCGAAGAACGCATCAACTGGTTCACGTAGGTCAGCTAGCTTGCTTAGGGCTTCTTGGTAGTTACCAGTAGCAAATGCTGGCTCTAGCGCTTCTGTCATTACTTCAACGCTTTCTGCTAGTGCTTTCTCTGCGTCTTCTTGTAGAAGTGCTAGGTCGATGTCTGCTGCTAGTTCGCCGTCGAATTTCGCTAGGATGTTACCTACACGTTTGTTCGCTGCTGCTAGAGACTCTGCCGCTTCTAGCTCACGGAAGTGAGAAACCGCTTTAACTCGTTGGTCAAAGTCTGCTGGTTTTGTAGGACGACGCGCTAGAACCGCTTGAATGATGTCTACGCTGAAGCCTTCGTCTTGGTACCAAGCACGGAAACGACCAAGCATGAACTCGATAACGTCTTGTTCAACGTTGTCGTTGGTTAGGCGGTCGCCAAATAGTGACTTCGCTTTCGCTACTAGGTCAACAAGATCTAGGTTGTAGCCGTATTCAACGATGATACGTAGTACACCTAGAGATGCGCGGCGTAGTGCGAATGGGTCGCTGCCTTTAGGCGCTTGACCAATACCGAAGATACCTACGATAGTGTCTAGCTTGTCTGCCATTGCAACTGCAGTTGAAACACCGTTTGATGGCAGTTCATCACCTGCGAAACGAGGCATGTATTGCTCGTTCAGTGCTACTGCAACTTCTTCTGCTTCACCGTCGTGGCGAGCGTAGTGCATACCCATCACACCTTGAGTATCCGTGAATTCGAATACCATTGAGGTCATTAGGTCACATTTTGCTAGTAGACCAGCACGCTTTGATTTCTCAACGTCAGCACCGATTTGCTCAGCAATGTAGCCAGCAAGCTCTGTGATGCGGTCTGTTTTGTCTTTGATCGTACCCAGTTGCTTTTGGAAGATCGCTTGCTCTAGTTCAGGCAGACGGTCGATAAGCGGACGCTTACGGTCTGTGTTGAAGAAGAACTCTGCGTCAGCAAGACGAGGGCGAACTACTTTCTCGTTACCTTCGATTACGTAACGAGGCTCTTTTGATTCGATGTTCGATACGAAGATGAAGTTAGGTAGTAGCTTCTTGTTTTCGTCATAAACAGGGAAGTACTTCTGGTCACCTTTCATGGTGTAAACCAACGCTTCAGAAGGCACTTTTAGGAACTCTTCTTCGAACTTCGCTGTTAGTACTACTGGCCATTCAACCAGAGACGTTACTTCTTCTACTAGGTCATCTTCTAGGTCAGCGATACCGCCAACCGCTGCTGCTGCTTTTTGTGCGTCAGCTAGGATGATTGCTTTACGCGCTTCGTAATCTGCCATTACTTTACCGCGCTCTTCTAGGATCGCAGGGTATTGTTCAGCAGAATCGATAGTGAACTCTTGCTCACCCATGAAGCGGTGACCACGGATAGTGCGATCAGAAGCGACACCAAGGATCTCGCCTTCGATTAGGTCGCTGCCCATTAGCATGGTTAGCGTCTTAACTGGACGGATAAATTGAGTCGTTTTGTTACCCCAGCGCATTGGTTTTGCGATAGGTAGGTTTGCTAGTGCTTTCGCTGCAAGTTCAACTACGATCTCAGATGTTGGCTGACCTTTCACTTCTTGTTTGAACAGTAGCCATTCACCTTTGTCTGTAACCATGCGCTCTGCTTGGTCAACCGTGATGCCACAACCGCGTGCCCAGCCTTGAGCCGCTTTTGTTGGGTTGCCTTCCGCGTCAAACGCTGCAGAAACCGCAGGACCACGTTTTTCAACAACTTTGTCAGACTGGCTGTCTGCTAGTGCTGCGACTTTAAGTGCAAGACGACGAGGCGCCGCGAACCATTTCACGCCTTCGTGAGCAAGCTCAGCGCCTTTTAGTTCTGCTTCGAAGTTTGCTGCGAATGCTTCAGCTAGAGTGCGAAGTTGCGTTGGTGGTAGCTCTTCTGTACCTAGCTCGATTAGAAATTCTTTTGCCATGTTGCTCTACCCCTTACGCTTGTTCTTTCTTACACATTGGGAAGCCAAGAGCTTCACGCGATGCGTAGTATGCTTCTGCAACTGCTTTAGTCAGGTTGCGGATGCGTAGGATGTAACGTTGGCGTTCAGTTACTGAGATCGCTTTACGCGCGTCTAGTAGGTTGAATGCGTGACCAGCTTTTAGAATGCGCTCGTAAGCAGGTAGTGGCAGTGGCTTTTCAAGCTCAAGCAGCTCTTTACACTCTTTCTCGCACTGTTCGAAGAAACCAAATAGGAATTCCACGTCTGCGTGCTCGAAGTTGTAAGTTGATTGCTCTACTTCGTTTTGGTGGAAGATATCACCGTAAGTCACTTTGCTGCCGTCTGGTGCGATGTTCCAAACTAGGTCGTAAACAGAGTCTACTTCTTGGATGTACATTGCTAGACGTTCGATACCGTAAGTGATTTCACCAGTTACTGGCTTACACTCAAGACCACCAACTTGCTGGAAGTAAGTAAACTGGGTCACTTCCATGCCGTTTAGCCAAACTTCCCAGCCCAGACCCCATGCGCCTAGTGTTGGGTTTTCCCAGTTGTCTTCTACGAAACGGATGTCGTGTACAAGAGGGTCAATACCAAGAACTTCAAGGGAGCCAAGGTACAACTCTTGAATATTGTCAGGCGATGGTTTTAGCGCTACTTGGAATTGGTAGTAGTGCTGAAGACGGTTAGGGTTTTCACCGTAACGGCCATCAGTAGGACGACGTGAAGGTTGTACGTAAGCTGTCGACATTGGCTCTGGGCCAAGCGCTCGTAGACAGGTCATTGGGTGAGAGGTACCCGCACCCACTTCCATATCTAGCGGTTGAACAATGGTACAACCATTTTGAGCCCAATAATCCTGCAGCGCGAGGATCATTCCCTGGAAGGTTTTGATATCGTATTTTTGCATAAGTCAGGTTCGCGCGATTCTCTTGTTACTCGTTAATTCGTCATCTATGCCGAGTTTTTCAACTCTAACAACGGCGATAAAGAGTAATTACGGTTGAATAAATTAACAATCTAGTATAACCAGATATTGAGCATGGGAGTAGAGCTAATCTTGATTAATTCGTGGGCGATTTTCTCCTTTAATGAATTTTTACCGCGTTATCTGCTGTATTTTTCCTAAAAGGGAGTTTTTGCCTGCTTTGACTCTTGAGAAGCGCAACAAAGGTGGCTAGAATTGCGCCTGTCTTTGGGGAGTAGCTTACCTGATGAAGTTTCTGTTTCATCTGGTTCGTCCGTCAACATAATTGGTGCAAAATCACCATGGCGTTCGAGACTTGAAGCCTTTCAAGTTTAGCAAGACCTTAGACAAATCATCACGAACCGGGGTAGGGGCGTGAGGTTTGTCTTCGGTTAAAAATAATAATCCCTGCCCCAATGAGCATGTCGTGAGCGTTTTAGCTATTTCAATTACTACTGTAGCGTTAGCAGAAATTGGCGATAAGACCCAATTGCTATCTCTATTACTCGCAAGTCGTTACCGAAAACCAATCCCAATTATTGCAGCAATCTTTTTGGCAACTATTGCCAACCACGCTTTGGCTGCATGGTTAGGTGTGGTTGTCGCAGACTATCTATCACCTGAGATTTTAAAGTGGGTGCTGGTGGTCAGTTTTGTCGCGATGGCGGCTTGGGTTCTGATCCCGGACAAACTGGATGATGACGAACAGATTTCTAATCGAGGCCCATTTATTGCCAGCTTTATCGCGTTCTTCGTTGCGGAGATAGGCGATAAAACTCAGATCGCCACTTCCATCTTAGGGGCGCAATACGCGGATGCGTTAAGTTTGGTGATTATCGGTACCACAATCGGTATGCTGCTGGCGAATGTTCCTGTGGTCCTGATTGGTAAATTGTCGGCCGACAAGATGCCTTTAGGGCTGATCCGTAAAATCACCGCATTTTTGTTTATTGCTCTGGCAATAGGGGCTGCACTGTTCTGATTTTTTGCACGTGAAATGATGTGAGTTATCAATCATTAGTGGCGTGCTGCGCGAGTTCAAACTCTGACTCTAAATCGTTCCGTTGCGTGACGGATGACATATAAGTGTCATACTTGTCATGGTAGTTTAATGGTGTGAATGATAGCGAGAGGGCAAGTTTATGCTTACACGTTACATGGGGATGTCCCCGAAGAGTCAGAGTTATTTATTCACTTTTGGTTTAGCGCTGTGTTTACTAGCGATGGTGCTAACTGATATGTGGTTACCGATTGTAGCAGGATCGTTCGTTCTTACTGGATTGACAGTAGAAGCGTGGATTCGTGTCGCTCACATCATTCCTATGCATGAAGAGATGCGGGCAATGAAGAAACAACTTAACAAGCTCCAATCAGAAGTTCGCACACTTGAATACGACGAATAAACAAACGGCAGCCAATATTGGCTGCCGTTTTTAGTTCGACCAGATTATTCCAATCCTTTCTTGATCAGGTACTGATACGGAACTTGCTCCGTTTGTGCCGCAACTAATTGGTGGTCCATAAAGCGGCAGAAACTCGGAATGTCTCGAGTCGTGGATGGATCGTCTGCTTTGACCAGCAAAATCTCACCATCTTGCATGTTGCGAATTGTCTTCCTGACCATCATCACTGGCTCTGGGCAGCGCAGTCCTTCCGCCTCTAATGTCTTGTTTGCCAGTTCAGGATTAAAGCTCATAGTGTGATTCTCGTAACTAACTGAGCGTTGAATTTTACTTTCGTTGAAAAAATATTCAATAACCACTTGGCAAACCGAATTTTTTGTTTTACCTTGAATTAACAATTTGGTAACAACTGGCAAGGGAGAGGCAATGTTAACAGCGTTAGACAGACTTACGATTTACTCAGTGCTGTGTTTTATCTCGTTTTGTGCATTGGTACTCAGGACGCCAGCTGACACCTCTTTGACGCCTCTTGTAGGCATGGTTGCCACTATTATTGGGATTTGGATCGAGATGCGCAGATGGTCTGGCACATCTGAGCAAGAAAATTAGCGCTTCTTGCTTGGATCAGAATGCTTTTAATAACGCTCACCTATTTTTACCGACACTTCATTCCGACACTATCCCCATTTTTCTTGGGCTTCCCCGCTGAAAGGCGGGATTTTTTTTGCCTAAAGAGTACAATTTACCCAAACACATACAAAATAAGTGGCTAATTCGTGGAACTGGAAGACATCTATCGCCGAGATTTAAATTTACTGGTTGCGTTGCGAGTACTGATAGAAGAAAACAGTGTCAGTAAGGCGGCAACACGTCTGAACCTGAGTCAATCGGCAATGAGTCGCGTGCTTGGTCGTCTGCGTGACTTATTGGGAGATCCGCTGTTTACTCGTCAGGGACAGCATTTGATCCCAACTCAGAAAGCGTTAGAGATCGATCGCTCATTGGGCGAACCATTAGAGTCTTTACGTCAGTTGTTATCTCCGGTTGAGTTTGACCCATTGCAATGCGTACAGACTTTCAACATCGTGACCACCGATTATGCCATGCAAACGATCTTACCGTTCGCTTTGCCGAGAATTTACCAAGAAGCACCAAACGTGTCTTTCAACTTCTTACCACTGCAACACGACCGTTTATCAGATCAGCTCACTTATGAAGGTGCAGACTTAGCGATTTGTCGCCCGACAGGCCCGGTGGAGCCTCTACGCAGTGAAGTGTTGGGGCGAGTGGGGGTGCTGTGTATGCTTTCAAAACAGCATCCATTAGCGAATAAAGAAATGAGCTTGGATGATTATCTGAGTCATCCACATGCCATGATCGCCATCAGTGATGGTGTTAAGGCACTGATCGAACAAGCTTTGATGGAGAAACCTAAGCGTAAAATGGTTCTGCGGGCTTATCATTTAGAAGCCGCATTGGCGATCATGGATACCTTGCCAATTATCATCACAGTGCCAGCGGACTTGGCGTATCTGGTTGCCGAGCGTTATGACTTGGTGGTGAAACCGTTACCATTCCAATTCACGCCGTTTGAATACTCGATGATTTGGCATGCGCGTTGCGAGCATTCTCCCGCTCAAGAATGGTTAAGAACGATTGTGCGTGAAGAGTGTAGCCGTCTGATAGCTAAACGTATCGAAGATATGGGACTGAACTGCTAACAAAAAAGAGCCAGCAATGCCGGCTCTTCGTCTGTTTACACTGAGTCAGTGTTTATAGCTTGATAACCACACGACCCGTTACTTGACCGTTGGTGATGTCTTCTGCATATTTCGGTGCTTCAGTAAGAGCAACTTCAGTACACGCTTGCTCGAAGTAGCTGTCTGGTAGTAGCTCGACCAGCTTTTCCCATGCTGCGATACGTTTCTCTGTTGGGCACATTACTGAGTCCACACCTTGTAGGCGAACATTACGTAGGATGAACGGCATCACTGTGGTTGGTAGATCAAAACCACCTGCAAGACCACAAGCTGCAACTGCACTGTTGTAATCCATTTGCGCCAATACTTTAGCCAGTACTTTGCTGCCTACAGTATCAACCGCACCTGCCCATACTTGCTTTTCAAGTGGACGTGCTGGTTCTTCAAATTCAGTACGGTCGATGATGCGGCTAGCACCTAGTTTTTCAAGTAGCGGGCCATTTTTTTCTACACGACCTGTCACTGCAGCAACTTTGTAGCCAAGCTGTGCTAGAAGCGTTACTGCGACTGAGCCTACACCGCCACTTGCGCCAGTTACAAGGATTTCACCATTTTCAGGTTTGATGCCTGCATCAAGCAGTGCTTGAACACATAGCATGCCAGTGAAGCCAGCAGTACCAACCATCATTGCTTTCTTGCTGTCTAGACCTTTTGGTAGTGGTACTAGCCAATCTGCTTTTAGACGAGCACGCTGAGACATACCACCCCAGTGGTTTTCACCCACGCCCCAGCCAGTAAGGACAACTTTGTCACCAGCTTGGTAGCGGTCGTCTTCTGAGCTTACTACCGTACCTGCTAAGTCAATACCTGGCACCATCGGGAAGTTACGGATGATTTTACCTTTACCTGTGATCGCAAGGCCGTCTTTGTAGTTTAACGATGAGTAATCAACGTCAATCAGAACGTCGCCTTCAGGCAGTTGTGTTTCATCGATTTGCTCGATGTTAGCGATAGTACGTTTGTCTTCTTGATTTAGAACTAGAGCATTAAACATAAGGTTCTCCGATTGTGCGGTAGCATGACTCTGGGTCACATGCAGCAAGATATCAACTGGTCTAAGTGTATGTCTTCTTTGTCTATGAATAAAATGAAACTTGAGCATTTAATGTATGCTCTTCATGCATGTTTGATGTAAAACAAAAAGGGCGACATCAATTGTCGCCCTTAAGTGTAATACTAAAAATTTTAGTACTAGTTCATTTGCTTATGATTGTTGGCTCGATCACTACAACAACGTCTTGAACTATTATGGTCGTTCAAATACTGTCGCAATGCCCTGACCCAAACCGATACACATGGTGGCCAGACCGTATTTCGCGTCTTTCGCTTCCATTAGGTTGATCAACGTTGTTGAGATACGTGAACCAGAACAGCCTAGTGGATGACCCAATGCTATCGCACCACCGTTAAGGTTGACCTTCTCATCCATAACATCAAGCAGGCCTAAGTCTTTAGCACACGGCAGAGACTGCGCGGCAAATGCTTCGTTTAGCTCAACCACATCCATGTCTTCAATTGAAAGACCGGCACGCTTGAGCGCTTTTTTCGTCGCAGGTACAGGACCGTAACCCATAATAGAAGGATCGCAGCCCGCAATGGCCATGCCTTTAATACGTGCACGAATCTTCAAGCCAAGTTCATTAGCTTTCTCTTCACTCATGATCAACATCGCTGATGCACCATCGGACAGAGCCGATGATGTACCGGCTGTTACTGTACCGTTTGCAGGGTCGAACACTGGGCGAAGTTGAGATAGACCTTCAACGGATGTTTCAGGGCGAATCACTTCATCGTAATCTAGAGTGAACAGGGTGCCGTCAGCGGCGTGGCCTTCAATTGGTAGAATTTCGTTTTTAAAACGACCCTCTACGGTTGCTGCGTGCGCACGAGCGTGAGAGCGAGCGGCAAACTCGTCTTGTTGCTCACGGCTAATGCCATGTAATTTACCAAGCATTTCAGCCGTTAAGCCCATCATGCCCGCAGCTTTTGCTACGTTCTTTGACATACCTGGGTGAAAGTCTACACCGTGGTTCATTGGCACATGCCCCATGTGCTCAACGCCACCAATTAGGCAGATTTCAGCATCGCCAGTCATGATGGCACGTGTACCGTCGTGAAGCGCTTGCATTGATGAACCACACAAGCGGTTCACCGTCACGGCGCCAATTTCAATCGGCAGGCCCGCGAGTAGCGCGGCATTACGTGCAACGTTAAAGCCTTGCTCTAGTGTTTGCTGTACACAGCCCCAGTAGATGTCTTCAATCTCGCTTGGGTTCACTTGTGGGTTACGCGCAAGAATGCCTTTCATTAGGCGCGCAGATAGATCTTCTGCTCGTGTATGACGGAAAGCACCACCTTTAGAGCGACCCATTGGAGTACGTAGACAATCGACTACGACAACATTTCTTGTTTGATTAGTCATTTTAGAATCCCTCCTTAGATAGAACCTTGCTGTTGTGCACCGTAAAAGCTTTCACCTTTCGCCGCCATATCAATCAGCATTTGCGGTACTTGGTACATCGCACCTAGCTCGGCGTGTTGTTTTGCCATTTCAACGTATTCAGCAATACCCACGCTGTCTAGATAGCGGAATACGCCACCGCGGAATGGAGGGAAACCAAGACCATAAACCAATGCCATATCTGCTTCCTGCGGAGTCGCGATGATGCCTTCTTGTAGGCACAGCACCACTTCGTTGATCATTGGAATCATCATACGTTGAATGATGGTCTGATCGTCAAAGTCCTGCTTATCGGCACAAACGTCAGCAAGTACCGGTAAGATCGCTTCGGAGAAGGTTTTCTTCGGCTTACCTTTTTTATCTATGGTGTAGCTGTAGAAGCCATTACCATTTTTCTGACCATATTTGTCTGCTTCGAACAGTGCATCAATCGCATCACGACCTTGTTTACCCATACGCTCAGGGAAACCGTCAGCCATCACAGCTTGTGCGTGGTGCGCGGTATCAATGCCGACTACGTCAAGCAAGTACGCCGGTCCCATCGGCCAGCCAAACTTACGCTCCATGACTTTGTCGATTTTCGTAAAGTCAGCACCATCACGAAGTAGCATGCTGAAGCCGCCAAAGTATGGGAACAATACGCGGTTAACGAAGAACCCTGGGCAGTCATTAACGACAATTGGTGATTTGCCCATTTTTGCAGCATACGCCACAACACGATTGATGGTTTCATCAGAGGTGTGCTCACCACGGATGATCTCAACAAGAGGCATACGATGCACTGGGTTGAAGAAGTGCATACCACAGAAGTTTTCTGGGCGTTTTAGTGATTTTGCCAATAGGTTGATAGGAATCGTCGAGGTGTTTGAGGTGATAACGGTGTCGTCACCGACATGGGATTCAACTTCACTTAAAACTGCTGCTTTTACTTTCGGGTTTTCAACGACAGCTTCAACAACCACATCAGAGTTTTCAATACCTGCGTAATGTAAGCTCGGTGTGATTGACGCTAAAATACCCGCCATCTTAAAGCCATCAATGCGACCGCGAGATAAGCGTTTATTCAGCAGCTTAGATGCTTCAGTCATGCCTAGGTCGAGCGACGCTTGTGCGATGTCTTTCATCAAGACTGGCACACCTTTTAGCGCTGATTGGTAAGCAATGCCGCCACCCATGATACCTGCACCTAATACGGCTGCACGTTGCGTGTCTTTACTTGCTGACTTCGCTGCTTTTTTCGCAATGCCTTTGATGTATTGATCATTAAGGAATAGGCCAACGAGTGATTTTGCTTCTTCCGATTTAGCCAATTTCACGAAGTGCTTACGTTCAATGTCTAACGCTTCATTACGTGCAAAGCGAGCACCTTCTTCAATCGTGATAACGGCTGTCATTGGGGCAGGGTAGTGAGGACCTGCTTTTTGTGCCACCAGACCCTTCGCCATGGTGAAGCTCATCATTGATTCAAGCTTACTCAGCGTTAGCGGAGATGTTTTCTGTGCTCGGCGTGCTTGCCAGTCAAGTTTCTCGTTAATTGCAGAGTTAAGAGTTTGTAGTGCTGATTCGTATAAAGCATCAGTCTCTACAACAGCATCGAGTAAGCCAATTTTCAATGCTTCATCAGCTCGGCATGCTTTACCTTGGGTGATGATTTCCATTGCGCTGTCTGCGCCAATAACGCGAGGCAAGCGTACACAACCACCAAAGCCAGGCATGATTCCCAGTTTCGTTTCTGGTAGGCCGATGCTGGTGGTTTTGTCACCAATACGCATGTCTGTTGCTAGCACACATTCACAACCGCCACCAAGAGCGTGGCCTTTGATCACTGAGATGGTCGGAACGGGTAAGTCTTCTAATTTGTTAAAGATGCTATTAGCAAATTGCAGCCATTGGTCGAGCTCGGCATCCGTTTTAGCAAACAGACCTAAAAACTCGGTAATGTCTGCGCCTACAATGAATGCGTCTTTATCTGAAGTGAGCAACAACCCCTTGAGGCCTTGATGGGCAATGAGCGCATCAAGAGCTTTATCTAGCGATTCTAATGTCGCTAGGTCGAGTTTGTTGACGGATTTTGGAGAGCAGAAGCTTAGCTCTGCAATACCATCTTGTATTTCCTTTACCTGTAGGGTTTCGGCTTGGTAAATCATTGTCTATCTCCATGACATACAATCGTGGATTGTCTGTATACCTATTTCAACGACGCCGTGTACCTCGGCAAATAGGTATCGAGGAAGTCGTTTTATTTTTGTTCTGGTTTGACCAGTAAGGTTAGTTTGGATCGTGGATTGTTTAATTTCAATACATTTTTTAAACAAGTGTTTAACATTGTGCGCTGTGGCAGATCTTATGCGACGGGTAAATCACACTCGTGATAGACTTCAGGCAAATAGACATGAATCCATAATCCTATGAATGACAAGCCTTATCTGATTCCAGCAGAGCCCGCTCAATTTGAAGAAGAAATTAAAAAGAGCGTCTTCATTACTTATTTGGCACACACGCCAAGTATCGAAGCTGCAAAAGCATTTGTTGATCAAATCAAAGCTAAACACGCTGATGCTAGACATAACTGTTGGGGCTTTGTTGCTGGTCGACCAGAAGATTCGATGAAGTGGGGCTTTAGTGATGATGGAGAACCTTCAGGGACGGCAGGCAAACCAATCCTGGCGCAGCTGTCTGGATCTGGGGTGGGGGAGATCACGGCTGTGGTCACGCGATACTCTGGTGGAATCAAGTTAGGTACAGGCGGCTTGGTTAAAGCGTATGGGGGTGGGGTTCAACAAGCGCTCAAGCTGCTTCAAACTATTGAGAAAAAAATAACCACAAAGCTCAGACTAACGTTAGACTATGGGTTTATGCCTATCGCACAATCAATCATGCCGCAATTTGGTGCGATAGAAGTCGAGGCTGAATACAGCGATCAGGTCGTATTAGTGGTGGAAATTGAGCTTCGAGAAGTGAGCGCGTTTACCCAAGCAATCATCAATAAAAGCGGGGCAAAGGCAATTGTCACTCCGCTAGACGGACAATAATGAAAAACAGGAAGCAACAGGGACAGCTTCGCTAGTCAATTTATCCATGCAATTTCGTTCAATTATTCGAATCGTCGGGCTACTGCTCGCACTCTTTAGTGTCACTATGCTTGCGCCAGCACTCGTTGCGCTGATCTATCGAGATGGTGCTGGTGTGCCTTTTGTCACGACATTTTTTGTTCTGCTGTTTTGTGGGGCCGTTTGTTGGTACCCAAACCGCAGGTATAAGCACGAGCTTAAAGCTCGAGATGGCTTTCTTATTGTCGTCTTATTCTGGACAGTACTTGGCAGTGCAGGCTCGATCCCCTTTCTCATTGCTGACAACCCGAACGTCTCAGTGACAGATGCGTTTTTTGAATCGTTTTCTGCTCTCACGACGACCGGGGCGACCGTTATTGTTGGTTTGGATGAGTTACCTAAAGCGATTCTATTCTATCGACAGTTACTGCAGTGGTTCGGCGGTATGGGAATCATCGTATTAGCGGTGGCGATTTTGCCAGTACTTGGCATTGGTGGTATGCAGCTTTACCGCGCCGAGATCCCTGGTCCAGTCAAGGACACTAAAGTGACGCCGCGCATAGCAGAAACTGCTAAGGCGCTTTGGTACATCTATCTGAGCCTGACTATCGCCTGTGCTTCGGCTTTTTGGTTAGCTGGTATGACGCCATTTGACGCCATCAGTCACAGCTTTTCCACCATTGCTATTGGCGGCTTCTCTACCCACGATGCCAGCATCGGATATTTTGATAGTTACGCGATTAACCTGATTACTGTGGTTTTTCTGCTTATATCTGCATGTAACTACACGCTGCACTTTGCTGCATTTGCATCAGGTGGCGTACATCCCAAGTATTACTGGAAAGATCCTGAGTTTCGCGCCTTCTTGTTTATTCAAGTGCTGCTATTTATCATTTGCTTTCTATTATTACTGAAACATCACTCTTACACATCGACATACGATGCTTTCGATCAGGCTCTGTTCCAAACCGTATCAATATCCACAACAGCGGGCTTTACGACAACAGGTTTTGCGGATTGGCCGCTCTTCTTACCTGTGCTGTTATTGTTCTCTTCTTTTATCGGTGGTTGTGCTGGTTCAACAGGCGGCGGCATGAAAGTGATCCGTATCCTGCTTCTTACCTTACAAGGTGCGCGTGAACTAAAACGTTTAGTCCATCCACGCGCGGTTTACACCATCAAAGTAGGTGGCAGTGCCCTACCGCAACGTGTTGTCGATGCGGTTTGGGGTTTCTTCTCCGCATACGCATTGGTATTTGTGGTTTGTATGTTGGGGTTGATTGCAACAGGAATGGATGAGCTTAGTGCGTTCTCAGCGGTGGCTGCGACTCTGAACAACCTCGGTCCTGGCTTGGGAGAAGTGGCGCTTCACTTTGGTGATGTTAACGACAAAGCAAAATGGGTATTGATAGTTTCTATGCTGTTTGGTCGTTTGGAAATCTTTACCTTACTTATTCTACTTACGCCGACGTTTTGGCGTAGCTAAGGGGAAATCGTGGCAAAAGCATTATTTCTATACTCTTCCCGCGAAGGGCAGACTAAAAAAATTCTCCACTATATAGATGAACAACTTCCAGATTTCGATTGTGAGCTGGTGGATTTACATAATGTCGAGACGATTGACTTCAGCCAATACGACAGAGTATTGATAGGCGCCTCTATTCGCTATGGCCATCTTAATAAAAAGCTATACCAGTTTATTGAGCGAAACCTCAATCAATTGGAGCAAAATAAAGTGGCATTTTTCTGCGTAAACTTAACCGCTCGTAAAGAGGACCAAGGAAAGGATACACCTGAAGGTAGTGCCTACATTCGCAAGTTCCTAATTAAGTCCCCTTGGAAACCAACGCTAATCGGTGTTTTTGCTGGTGCACTTTATTACCCACGTTATAGCTGGTTCGACAGAACTATGATTAGGTTCATTATGTCGATGACGGGTGGAGAAACCGATACGACCAAAGAGGTGGAGTACACCAATTGGGAAAAAGTGGCTCTTTTCGCAGATAAATTTAGAGAACTGTAGAAATAACGTGCTCTTTTGACCGCTTTTGATGCAAATTTATCCGAACGATAAAAAAATCAAAAAAAACGAGAAAAAGGGCTTGCCAATGTGATCGCAATCTCTATAATGCCACCTCGCTGA
>NZ_JAWOTB010000010.1:0-80427 GCF_033338655.1 Vibrio sp. Vb1729
GAATCTAAATCCGATTTTTCCGCTTCTACTACTTCCATCTAATTCTCGGTACTCCATCAATTACGCATAACGCCCTGTTAAGGGGTGAGCAACGCAATACCGAAGTCGCCGCATACCACCTTAAACACTTAAACCAACGCATAGTGAAAATGCCACGCGTTGCGAATCCCTCTTGAACAGTTTGTTAACTGTTTTGTTCATGATGTACTTTGTTCCACTTACGTGACTTCAAACCCGTTCTGTATGGCCAAGTAAATAGCTGAGGATAGTCTCTCTCATTAATTACCTCATCCATTTCCCATATTCCCCAATAACCGTCATTTTCAACAATCAAGTCATGAATCTCAACAAACTCATGGTTTAGCAAAGAGATCATTTGTTTTGCTGCGTCTTCGTTTATCTTCTTACTTGGTATTGATATTTGACTCGTAGTATCGACTTTACCTTTGCCTCTTTCGAGTGTCACATAAGTGGATTGTTGTTTTTGGAACTCTAACTTTTTCTCTTTGATTCGATTCACAAAACTTGGTGAATAGTCGAAAAGTTCACGACCAATAAATGCAAACTGTTTCTCTGGGTGCATATAGAGAAGTTTGAGCCATTGCTGCTCAAACTTTACAAATACTTCGTAATCAGGAGCATCTTCCTTTGGAAAGCCATTATTCGTAAGAGTCATGTAATAACAATGATCAACCCACTTCGCCTTTGCGAACTCTTCTAAGGACAGAACCGACAACTGAAATGCAGATGGGTAAGAGCCATGCTTGAACAACAGTATTGAATCCATATGCAAGCGAAGTGCATTCTTTAGGGACTCGTAAGCAATTTTCTCATACTTATAATTACTTAAACGTTTAAGCTTCATACTACCTCTAAAACAGTTAACGCCGCGTTAAGGGGTGAACAACGCGATGCCACCCAACTTAAACCATTGTGCCATAAACACAAAAGCTAAGCTTTGAACCAAAACTGCCATGCGTTGAGAATCCCTCTTAAACGCTTTGTTATGTGCGTACTAAAGTTGTACGTACAATCTCAGCATGTCTTTGTGTTGAATACCATTTTCATAGATTGGCTCTGGATAATTCAGCAAAAAGTAATCTTTGACGATTGAGTCAACCCGAAAGCCAAGACGCTGATAATAAGTCAGTTGATAGCCAAAGGTGCCTGTACCCAGTTCAACACGTGAGATTCCCTTACTTGATAACTGAGACAGAACCGACTTAAGCAATTCAGAACCAACACCTTGACCTTGTAACTTTGGATATACAGAGACATTGAATATCTCAGCAAGACTATTGGTTTGTAGCTTCACTATGCAAGCAGCTAAAACACGCCCATTATCTAGTGCAGCGAAGCACCATGAATCGGATAAATATGAAGAAACACTCGCTTCAGAAGGATCGGCTTCAAGCAGCAAATCTAGCGGAATCTGGCTACTTTTGACTTCGATATATTGCATTTTTCCTCCAAGCACATAACGCTTTCTATACGGCGATTTGCCGTTTTTCTGGCAGGCTACCGCCTTCTTTCTTATCAAAAGCGCTATCAATCGTAGCACTTATATGCATGAAACAAATAGAAAAACAGTATGAATATGTGTGGTGGCGCGCGCAATTAGGCGGCGCACAGCACGCTAATTTCAAAAATGGTGATACATTAACGGAGCTGTATAAATAAACAGGTTAATTTATCATGAAAAGTCAGTTTTTACTTAGTGTAAAAGAGCACATGCTTACTCGTCATTATGCGAATAAAACTATCGAAAGTTATCTATTTTGGATAAAACGTTTTATCACTTTTCACCAGCTCGCCCACCCATCAACACTAGCAGAAGATGATGTCATTCAATTTCTGAGTTACTTAGCGGTAGAAGAAAAAGTTGCGGTAAAAACGCAAGCTTTGGCGCTGAACTCAATATCATTTTTATATCGTGATTATTTTAAAACCCCACTATCACTTGATATGAGATTTCAGAAATCCTTGACCGAAAAGAAACTTCCCGTTGTGTTAACCAGGGAGGAGATCCGAAGATTCGTTCAGCATATCGACCCGAGGTATAGACTCCATATTCAGCTACTTTACGGCTCCGGGCTTCGAGTTATGGAATGTTTACGCTTAAGAGTTCAAGACATCGATTATGATTATGGTGCAGTTCGCGTTTGGCAAGGAAAAGGAGGTAAAAATCGTACAGTCACATTAGCCAAAGAACTACATGAACCACTCAAAGCTCAAGTTAATTTAGCAAGAAACTACTACTTTAAAGATAGGCACATGCCTGGTTATGCGGGCGTATATATCTCTGAAGGTTTACGACGTAAATACCCAAAAGCGGAGCTAGATTTTAACTGGCACTTTTTGTTTCCATCAACAAAGTTAAGCGCAGATCGAGACACTGGTGAACTCCGGAGGCATCATATCAATGAAAGCGCAATACAAAGAGCGGTAAAGCGCGCGGCAAGCGACGCAAGCATTGAGAAAACTGTAACTTGCCACACACTAAGACACAGTTTTGCCACGCATTTATTGGAATCTGGCGCAGACATTAGAACTGTTCAGGAACAATTAGGGCATACTGATGTAAAAACCACGCAAATCTATACTCACGTTATCGAGCGCGGGGCTGGTGGTGTGTTGAGTCCATTATCCAGCCTTTAGAAAAACAAAGCCACCTCGAAAGGTGGCTTTGTTTTATAACTCTTTATTGACGAACACCGAGTTTCACATTGCCTTTTGAATCAAACCAAAGTGCTTGCGAACGGCGACGTCCTATTAGTATCGGACCATCGTCATAAAAGAGAAAGTTCTTCCAGTGCTTTTTAAAAATAGACCATTTCGTTTCGATGACATTGTACTTCTCGTAGCAAAAGTAAACGGTTACATCGTCTTGCCAATCGATATGTGCCTCAGCTTCCGCTGGCATGTCAGGATCATCCGACTCCCACGCAGCCATCCAATCCACAGTTTCAGACCAATTCGCCTCGTTCATTGGCCAGTCTTGGGAACTTAGTCTATCCATATCAGGGCTTTGAGCACTGATATTTTCTTTCCAAAATTGTGCTGAGCGGGCTTGGCTCATCGGCTTAATAAAAGCCAAATCTTCTTCTGGCACAGGCATCGACTGATGCGTAAAAATCCATTTTCTTTGGTATTCGTCCAAAGGCAAATAAGACATTCAGTCTCCTTTATTACGATTTCAGCCAACCTTTCTCTGTGGCTTCTTCAATCAACTCTTTCGCTTTGTCCCATAAGGTAACAGAGCCAAATTCAATTCGTTTATTAATGGTAAGTGCTTGTTCGCGTGAGACACCATGTTCCTTCCAACTCTGACCATTATTATGGTAGTTCAAGAGCATTGGAATTAACCGATCGAGTGCTTTTGCATACTTAGCATCATCGGTCTGCGCGGCTTCAAATTCATGCCAAAGCGCCAATAGCTCTTGCTCCTGATCGCTGGGTAACATACCAAACAAGCGCTCTGCAGCTCTAATTTCTTTTTCTGCTTGCTCTTGAGACGCAGCAGTATCATAAACAAAGGTATCGCCCGCGTCGATCTCTACTACGTCATGTATCAATAACATTTTCATCACTCGGCAAATATCAACAGGTGCATTCGCATGCTCTTCCATCAATATTGCCATCAGTGCGACATGCCAACTATGCTCACCACTATTTTCGAGGCGCCCTTCAGCACTTTTAACTCGAGTTCGGCGCAAAATGCTTTTGAGTTTATCGAGCTCGATTACAAGTGCTAACTGCTTTTCCAATCGTTCCATACTATCGTCCTTCTGGCTGCCAATTCGGATTAATAAGCGACGTTAGAACGTGGTCTTGCCACTCACCATTAATCAAAAGGTAATCTTTTGCATACCCTTCTCGGTTGAACCCTACATGCTCTAGCACAGATTCACTGCGTTTATTGTGAGGCATGTAGCCAGCTTGAATACGATGCAGTTTCTGAACGTTAAACATGTAGTCGCAAGCCATGGTTAATCCACGACGCATATAACCATGCCCTTGCGCTTTTTCAGCGAGAGAATATCCGACGTTACAAGAATAAAAAGGAAAACGACTCAAACTACTAAAGGATATCGTACCTAGCATTTCACCCGAAGAGGCTCTGACTAAAAGGCAATAATACCCCAATCCCATTCGATGCAGCTCATTGAGCTTGATAAGCTTTTGCAACCAACCGTTCACTGAGAAAAAAGCCTCTTCACGTTTCGGTTCAAACGGTTTCAGGTATTCTCGGTTCGCTTGAAAATATTCGGCAATCATATCTGCGTCACCGATTTCAGCGGTACGAAGAAGCAAGTCACCGTCCAACTTATGAACGGCGATAGATGAGCTGTTATCTTCCATTACAAATGATTAATCCCGTCTTTTCGTTCAATTCGATTAATTCTTACGTATACCGTAATCACGCAGTTTATTAGCGATTGAGGTATGCGATACATTCAAGCGCTTAGCAAGCTTGCGGCTTGATGGGAATGACTGATACAAACGTTCCAGAACTTGAGATTCATAATCACGCATGATCTCATCCAAAGAACCGTCGATGTTAAGCGTTGCACTACCAGTGCCGACTGACTGAGGCTGAGGTAAATTGAAGTGATCCGCGTTTAGTATATCACCATCCATTTCCGTGAGCGCTCGAAGAACCATGTTATCCAGCTGGCGCATGTTTCCTGGCCACTGATAATTTGCAAGGGCATCAACTAGACCATCATCAAACTCTGGCTTATCAATCCCAAGCTGTTGAGCATGTTTCGCCACAAACAACTCAAGCAATGGTGCAACGTCGTTTGAGCGCTTACGTAACGGAGGAATGCTGAGCGTAAGTACGTTGAGACGATAATACAAATCTTCACGGAACATTCCTGCTTCAGAAAGCTCGGCAAGGTTATGTTTTGTTGAAGCGATGATACGAACATCGACATGCATCTCATCTTCTGCACCGACACGACGGAAATTACCATCCTGTAGAAAACGTAACAGCTTGATTTGAAGGTGCGAACTCATTTCACCGATTTCATCAAGAAATACCGTGCCGCCATTTGCTTGCTCAAAGATGCCTTTGTGGCCTTGTTCATGATTGAATGAACCCGGCGCATGACCAAAAAGTTCGGTTTCTGCTACATCGTCAGGCATCGAAGCACAACTCAAAACTAGGAATGGCTTGCTCGCGCGGCTAGAACGGCTGTGGCAAGCTTTAGCAAGCATTTCCTTACCAGTCCCCGTTTCGCCCTCAATCAACAATGGTTGGTCAAGCACAGACAGCTTTTTAGCTTGGTTCATTAGTGCTTTATGACGGTTCGATATACCAACAAAGTGCTCAAAACCCAGAGGATTATGCAGCGGTAGCGCTTCTTCAATTCTGGCAACTTGCTGACTAGAGCGAATCGTCATTAGAGTACTCGCTAGAGTCGAGTTTTGCGCTTCGTCTCGGATATAAACGGGCATCAACTCTAGAACATAGTCCAAGCCATCAATCACAAGGTTTTCCCGCGTTCGACCATTAACACCTTCAGACCAACGAGAGAAACGAACACTTGGTAACAAAGCACCGATTTGAGTACCAATCACTTCTTGCTTGTGAAGGCCAAGCAATGAAAGTGCAGACATGTTTGCCATGTCTACGGCACCTTTAAGATCAATGGCAAAAACCGGATCGGGCAAGTTATCAACTAACGAGAGCAGCTCCGTATTGTGGCGCTCCATCGGCATAAACTGGATTTTACGTACGTCTTTCACCCCCGGAATACGGCGGATTTCAGCCATCAGCTCACTAAACGTATCAAAATCAATATCTGGGCAATTCAAATAGATAATACCGCTAATATCGATTTCGATACCACGCAAGTCGATGCTTTTAGACGCTAAAATATCGAGCAGTTCTCGGGTCAAGCCGAGTCGATCTTCACATAAGACTTCAAGACGCACTTAAAATATCCCAATTCACAACTGTCAGGAAAAGTTGACAGTAGTTTCTATCATGCTTGGAATGGCGTCAAGCAATCCTATCCATCAAAGTTGATATTCGTTACGGTTTCATCGTAATTGATGCAACTTTCGCCGCCACTGCCTTGCGTATGGTGCCCAACTTAACCTGACGGTCAGGATACCAGGGTAGTGGACGCAATAAGGTCATCGCTTTCAAGCCCAAACGTGCCGTTAGAATACCAACACCTAGTCCCTGCCCCGCACGAGCAGAAACTTTGCCAGCAAGATCCATCGACATCAAATCCATACTGGCATCAATAGCGAGCTCACTGGCACCAGCCGCCGCCATATTGACAAATACCGCTCTTAGTAACTTGATGCGAGATGCATAACCTAGCTCTACCCCATATACCTTGGAGAGGTTGTCGATCATTTTGAAATTTCGCCAAGCCACCAGCAACATATCAGCGGCAGCCAGAGGGCTCACGGCGACTAGGGCCGCACACTCGGTTGCGTGCTGTGATACGATTTTCGTTGCCAACTTGTCTTGTTGGCTCACAACCATCGAGTCATACATATCAAGAATTTCAGCGTCACTATGAGCAGGGTTAATACTGTTCTGCCAACGATCAAAGCCCGGATTCTCTGCCATCACACCACTTTGTTCTGCTACGGTTTCGCAAAAGGCTTTCCCTTTCCCAACGCTCTCACTATTAACAAGTGCTTCTGCTTCTTCTTGAACACTAAAATGATTTCGTAGTTTTCGCAGTTTCCAAAGCTCTTTACCCATAGCTCCTAAACCAAGCGAAGCGATCGCAGCAATAAACCCCGTCCAGCTTAAGGCTAGCCAATCAGAAGCCTGAATTGCGGTTATAACCGAGTCCACCGCTTGCCAGCCAACCAGACCAGCAAAAGTTGCAAATGCGCCAGTCGCGAGCCATTTTCTGCCCGATTTTGGACGAATGACATGCTCGAGTTGCAATTCCTGTTCGGTCTCCTGGTGCGCTTCTTTAACTTCAACAGGTACAAATGTTTCTTTTTCGCCGAATGTTTGCTGCGCCGTCAACTCCGGTTGATTCGATTGCTGCTCTTTTTCCATTACCTTTTCAGAGAAAACTTGTTTTTGCTTCAACTCACTCATTTCAATTTATCTCCAATCAGGTAATCCAATGCTTTGTCTAAGCGTATGTGCTTCATTGGCTCATCATTCGGTGAGGGCATCGGACGAAACGACGTAAAATCAAACCAGTTGTTTTGCCAATACGCTGCATTTGGTAGCTTTTTCGGCACCTCTCCGGGAAACATAGTCATCGGCTCACCACCCAATGTTGTTCCTTGTAACGCCGGGATGGTCTTATCTCCAGAGGAAATAAACCCCGTCGTGGTTGCTTGGATGGAAGCGATACTCATGCAGCTCATCTCAATATTCTCGTAGGCTGCCGTTTGCCACGCTGGATGCACCATTTGTTGGAGCAGAGACACCAAATTTGGGTGCTGATCGGGCGTGATATGATCCGCTTTTGTAGCAGCAAACAACACTTTGTCGATTTTTGGTGAGAACAAACGACGCAAAAAGCTACTACGACCATAACGGAAGCTATGCATGATCTGTTCTAGCGCTTGGCGCATGTCGTAAAACGCTTCATCACCAGCATTGAGAGGCTGCAAACAATCCACCAGTACAATCTGGCGATCGAAGGTCGCAAAATGATGCTTATAAAACGCTTTCACGACTTTCTGTTGGTATTCCTGAAAACGGGCTTCTAGCATCGCTAAGTTACTGCCCTTGGGCGCTTTGCTTTCTGAATCAACACGACACGGGAAAAACTGTAGCACCGGCGCGCCTGCTAGCTCACCAGGTAATACAAAGCGGCCAGGCTGAACCCAATGAAGGCCAGAGTCTTTACAAGAATGAAGGTACTCTGTGTATGTGTGTGCAACTTTCTCAAGTAGTTTATCATTCACTTCTGCAAAGAGATCCACTTTCTCCAGTTCAGAAAGCCAAGCTTTGGCTAAATCGCCACGCTGGCCTTTAAGTGCATCAAACTGAGTTTGCGACCACGTTGCAAAGTCCATGTCCAATAAAGGCAGGTCGAGCAACCACTCTCCTGGATAGTCGATAATATCAACATTTAAAATTGCGGTTTTACTCAACAGCTTTTTCGTAGTTTTATTTGGTTTGTACTTGAGCGCTAAGCGAATCTCACTCACATCACGTGTCGGTACTGGCCACTGAGGTGGAGTGGCATGAATTTGGCTCATCGCCTCATCGTAAGCAAAGCGTGGCACCATCATATTCGATTGAGGCTCACGCTTCGCCCCAATAAGGCGCTTATCTCTAGCCGCAGTCAAAAGAGGCAAATTGTCATGGGTTGCAGTATGAAGAAGCTGATTCACTAATGACGTGATGAATGCCGTCTTACCGGCACGAGAAAGTCCGGTGACAGCAATTCGAACATTAGAGTCCATACCTCTGTTGATAAAGTCATTAACTTCTTTCTTTATTCTCTTCATTACGCTTCTTTATCTTACTCCACTTTAAAACAACGTTGTCAGCGACTTCGAATTTCGAGCTATGAATACTGTTCTATCCCGAATCCTATGAGTTTAACTTTATATACCTTAATAAAAGATGAACAAAACATCCGGCTTAATGCTGTGTTAAAAAAGAAAAGCCCCTGAGTGGTTCAGAGGCTTACTTAATCTACAGCATTAGTAACTCTATATGCGCTGATTACTATGTTAAACAGGAACCCGCTTTCTTTAAGCCTAGTCGTCTTCGATTAACTTATAGATAACAAATAGAGCGATTTCTAAAATCAACCACAACACACATGTGATGGTCACGTACTTTTCATCAAAGATGCTGATACCGTGAAGAATCAAGTCATAGCCAACAAAGCCACCTATCACTACAGCAAGAATAATTTGTAGAATCTGAATAAAACGAGGCATGCCGTCTCCTAATTATTGTTCGCATAACGTTTGATTGCTATGCCTAAAGGTTTATATCCTTAATTATATAGACAAAAAGTGCAGGTTTCGCTGCACTTTTGTCAATTGTTTGCTAGGTAAATCAGCACCTTGTCACATTCTCTCTACTGAGACGCAGCAAGATTGCCCTTTGCCTTATGCTTCCATCTCTTGAATTTTCACTTTCCAAGTGTCTGGACCAATTTGGTGCGCGTTAACACCATTTGAGTCGACAGCCACTGTTACTGGCATATCTTCAACTTCAAATTCGTAAATCGCTTCCATACCTAAATCTTCAAATGCGACAACGCGAGCTTTCTTGATCGCTTTCGCCACCAAGTACGCAGCGCCACCGACAGCCATTAGGTAAACCGCTTTGTGATTCTTGATAGATTCAACCGTTGCAGGGCCACGCTCAGCTTTACCGATCATGCCCATGATGCCGGTCTTTTCTAGCATCATGTCGGTGAATTTATCCATACGCGTAGATGTTGTTGGGCCAGCAGGACCAACGACTTCATCACCAACTGCATCGACAGGGCCTACGTAGTAAATGAACTTACCGTTTAGATCTACGCCTTCAGGTAGACCTTCACCGTTATCTAGCATGCCTTGAATACGTTTATGCGCAGCATCACGACCAGTCAGAATTTTACCTGATAGAAGAACCGTTTCGCCTGTCTTCCACTCTTGTACTTCTTCTTTAGTAATTGTATCTAAGTTTACGCGACGCGTATTTTCGCCCGCTTCCCAAGTGATGTCTGGCCAATCTTCTAGTTTAGGTGGTGTTAGCTCTGCTGGGCCGCCACCATCAAGCGTGAAGTGCACGTGACGAGTCGCCGCACAGTTCGGTATCAAACAAACAGGCTTAGAAGCCGCGTGCGTTGGCGCAGTTTTGATTTTAACGTCGACAACAGTCGTCAAACCGCCAAGGCCTTGCGCGCCGATACCAAGTTTGTTCACGCGATTGAAGATATCCAAACGAAGCTCTTCTTCTGCGTTTTGTGGGCCACGGTCAATAAGCTCTTGAATATCGATGTGTTCCATTAGAGATTCTTTTGCCAATACCGCTGCTTTTTCAGCCGTACCGCCGATACCAATGCCAAGCATGCCAGGAGGACACCAGCCCGCCCCCATTGTTGGTAGCGTTTTTTCTACCCACTCAGCAATATCGTCAGATGGGTTTAGCATCACCATCTTAGTTTTGTTTTCGCTACCGCCGCCCTTCGCAGCGATCTGAATTTCAACTTTATCGCCCGGAACCATGTTGATATGTACGACGGCAGGCGTGTTGTCTTTGGTATTAATACGTTTACCAGCAGGGTCCATAAGTACTGACGCACGCAACGGGTTATCAGGGTTCGTGTACGCTTGTCGAACACCTTCATCTACCATCTGCTGAACCGTCATGTCGGTCGAATCCCATTGCACGCCCATACCGATGTTGACGAAACACGTCACAATACCAGTATCCTGACAAATTGGACGGTGACCTTCTGCGGACATTCGGGAGTTAATTAGGATCTGAGCAATCGCGTCTTTCGCGGCTTGACTCTCTTCGCGGTGATAGGCTTTTTCAAGAGCTTGAACAAAGTCTAGCGGGTGGTAGTAAGAAATATACTGTAGCGCATCAGCGACACTGCTGATCACATCCTGCTTGCGTATTACCGTCATTACATGCCTCGTTATAGTTATGCTTCCATTATTGGCTTGGCTTCAATCGTGTTTGTTGAGCTTATTGCTCTTTTGAGCTTCGTTTTTTATAAACAATTGTCGAACGGCTGATATCGACACACGAAATGCTGAAGTTGCCTACTTGTAAACCATCTCAAAACCCTATGAATAGAGGGAGTTTGGCTACACAGAGGAATATGATACTCTTGCTGCCCATGACATGCCATGCAGTGAACGATCTCTTTGTCACAAATTACACAAATGAACAACATGGACAATCAATTCATTGATTTTAAAGCGTTGGAATACGCACCAGAGTTTGCTCTTCACCTTTTTTCTCGCATTCAACACCTACCTTGGGCGATGTTGCTGCGTTCTGCATCAAAAACGCATATCGATAGCCGCTTCGATGTGTTGGTCGCCAACCCGATTGCAACGTTAGAAACCACTGCCGACAACACACAAGTTGAAACGCCATCGAATGCCTATTCAACTCAAGATGACCCATTCACGCTGCTTCATCAATTGCAAGAACAGTGGCTTCCTCACGTAGAGTTAAATAAAGAATTGGATTTGCCTTTTGTTGGTGGTGCGCTCGGTTACTTCAGTTACGATTTAGGTCGCCGCGTAGAAACGATGCCAGAAGTGGCAGAAAAAGATCTCAACACGCCGGATATGGCGGTAGGTCTGTATGAATGGGCCGTTGTTGTTGACCACAAGCTTAAAAAAGCATGCCTAGTTGGTCAGAATATCGAGCAAGCTTGGCAGTGGTTAAACGAGCAAAAAGCAGAACAAACCGTTGACTTCGCTTTGTCTGGTGCTTGGCAGTCAAACATGACGAAAGAGAGCTACGCTACTCGCTTTGACAAGGTGCAAGAATACTTGTTGAGCGGTGACTGTTATCAGATAAATTTGGCGCAGCGCTTTAACGCACCGTATCAAGGCAGCGAGTGGCAAGCGTATCTGAAATTAGAGTCCGCAAACCAAGCGCCATTCTCAGCGTTTATCCGTATGCCTGAGTCTTCGATTTTGAGTATCTCTCCAGAGCGCTTTTTAGAGCTCAAAGATCGCGTCATTGAAACAAAACCAATCAAAGGTACTCGCCCACGCAGCGAAGATCCAACGAAAGATAACGCTAATGCCCATGACTTGCAGACAGCGGAAAAAGATCAGGCAGAAAACCTGATGATTGTCGATTTGCTGCGTAATGATATTGGTCGAGTTGCATCACCGGGTAGCGTTCACGTTCCAAAGCTGTTCGATATTGAAAGCTTCCCTGCCGTGCATCATTTGGTGAGCACCATTCGTGCAAATTTGGATGAACAATACGCTCCTGCGGATTTGCTGCGAGCGTGTTTTCCAGGCGGTTCAATTACGGGCGCACCTAAAGTTCGCGCAATGCAGATCATTGAAGAACTGGAGCCGCATCGACGCAGCGCGTATTGCGGCAGTATTGGCTACATTTCACGCCATGGTCGTATGGACACCAGCATTACTATCCGAACTCTTGTAGCGGAACAAAACAAACTTTACGCTTGGGCTGGCGGCGGCGTCGTGGCAGATAGCGATTGCGCCTCTGAGTATCAAGAAACGTTGGACAAGCTTTCAAAGATTTTACCAGCGCTGCAATCGTAGATTTCAACCGCGGACAACGTCGCTTTAATGCTATTGACGAAAACAATCTAAAATGCCTCCAGAACGGATAATGCCGCTCGTTTAACAGCGAGTGGCATATTTCTGTATCTCATCACCCTGCACAGCGACGAAAGAGCGTGATACAGGTTCTTCTATTCAAGCACTTTGTGGTCAAATTTGTTTCATTAACCGCTCATCGTGCTGCTACTAGATTCTCAGTATCGCCAAGGCTCGCTAGAATGACCCAAAAAACATCGTTAAATGATCGGCATTATCCAGCGTGGTGCGTTTTTTGTGTGCTTTATTTGCATGTACTTTAGCTTTTAGCCGTTGGCCAACAAAAATTCTTTTTTAAAAGGCAGCGTCTACTGCTCAAGCCACTTACACATAATCTGTTCAATATCGGTTGCGGTGTACGGCTTAGTGAGGATGTCGTCCATGCCTGAATCAATACACTTTTGACGCTCTTCGATGGTAGTGCCAGCGGTTAATGCAATAATAGGATGAGTAAAGCCACGCTCTCTCAGATACATCGTCGCCTCATAGCCATCCATTTCTGGCATTCGGCAGTCCATGAATATCAGTTCGTAGTCTTTACTTTTCACCGCTTCTAATGCTTCTTTGCCGTTGGCTTTTAAATCAGGTGTGATGTCGAGTTTTTTCAGCATTTGAGTAACAATGACTTGATTCATTCTGATGTCATCAACCACTAATATTGAGCGTCCTGCTAAATCGCTTCGCTCTATGGTGACCAATTCCCCCTCTGCTGTGCCTTGTGCTTGCCCTTCCTCAAGAGGAATAGCAACTTTAAAAGTTGTCCCTTTGCGCTCTTCACTTTCAAAGCTAATTTGACCTTGCATCAAATCCACAAGGTTTTTACAAATCGCGAGACCTAAACCTGAGCCTTCAAAGCTGCGTTTCGCCGAGCGATCAACTTGGACAAATGGATCAAAGAGTGACGGCTGTGCTTTTATTGGGATGCCAATACCAGTGTCTTCAACCTCAAAATAAGCCGTGCCGTTAAGCCATTCCACCCGTAACACGACGCCACCCAAGTGAGTAAACTTAATCGCGTTTCCCACCAAGTTAACCAAAATTTGTGTAATACGCTCTAAGTCACCGACTAAAAATTCCGGGATCCCCAGCTTTTTGTCGATAGAGAAATGGATGCGTTTTTCCGCAGCCTTAGCTGCAAATACACCCATGATGGCTTTTTCAAGTTCCTCCCAGGCAAAGACTTTATGTATGATTTCCATCATACCGGCATTCATCTTACTGAAATCAAGAAGATCATTAATGATAACTCTCAATAAGTCCCCTGATTGAGTCAGATTGCTCAAGTATTGACGCTGCTCTTCTTCTAATTGGGTTCGACTCAATAACTCCGCACTACCCAATACGCCATTGAGAGGAGTTCGCAGCTCATGGTTAATCATGGCGACAAACTCCTTCGTCGCTTTTTCTGATTCCTCAGCCCGCTTTCTCAGCTCGACCTCTCGCTCTAAACTTAAGTGTCGACCAATAACACCATGAACTAAGTCAGACACGAGCTCCATCTGTTTGGAAATAAAAGACTGATCGATTTGATCTTGCAACACAGAGAAAATCAACTCCCCAACCGTTTCCCCATCAATGATAACTGGCAAATGCAAATTCTCTCCCTGCCAATTAGGAGAGGTTAAAATCTCGTTGTTATGACGAAGCTGTAAGTGACCAAAGTGATGACGACGTAATGAGCTCAGCTTTGTAGCGTCAAGAAACAAGTAAGCCGCAGAAATGATCGAGTTAGAAGTGAGCTGCTCAATAAAGCTCGCTATCATTGCTTCATCGAACGTGCTCGATAAAAAAGTACGACCGAACTTAATCAACGTGGCATCAATTTGCTCTTCAAACTCAAACTTACGAAGATCCTTTTTAGATTTAAGCTCTAGCTTTTTCAATGCAACACTGAGTTGCTGGTTGGATTCATATAACTCTAAGCTTTTCTGTTCCAACAGCTGCTCAGCTGCTTTTCTTGATGCAACTTCTCGTTTGAGTTTCCTTTCTAATGAGGAACTTCCCGTCATATCGTTCTTATTGAGCCTCTAACCAAAAACGTACTTTGCTGCCATCTTCTGACTGGTTTTGATGTTTGATATGAACTACCTCACCAAAATGTGCAGCACAACCTTTTATCAATCCTAAGCATACGTGAGACATACATCTTGCGCTGTGGTAGTCAAATACCAATTGGGATTGGTTTTCACTAATGAAATCAAATTGCGGAGGGTTAGCATCAGGATAAAGCTTCTTAACTTCGACATGAATAAAGTCTTCAACATGGCGAACAAATTGAAACGTCGTTTCACACTGTTGCAAACTGGCGTGACTAGGAATGGAGCGAAGTAAATTCAAAAAGACGCACTCTCCAAACACTTCTTGCAGTTGCTCGGGGGGAACACCAGATACTTTACTGAGATTCACGATCAACTTAACCAAGTCTTTGTGATCGTAACTACCAACAGCGGTGTAAACACCTTCATCGTTAGAAAGATCGAGAACTTGGTCTAACACATCAAGACCGAATTTCTCTTCTACTAACTCCATGAACTCGGTGAAAATAATCCCTTTCATTGGCCAATACTTGTCCTATAGTGACGTCCTAAAATAAAGAATGGTGTATAACCTTATAAGTTTCAAATTAATATGTTCAAGCAGAGTGAGACACACAACACAAAGAGGGAAAGTGCTGGCGAGTGCTTTAATGCGAATGTTTTATTTGGTAACCAGTAACGATAACGCCATACGCTTTGCCGTCTTTGAGTATAATAAATAATGGTTAGGCACGATAAATAAGGACTCAGTTTGGTTATCGACAAAACTCATTTACTACAGAACTTTCAATTTCGGCTTCCAACGGGCTACCACAAAGAGTCCCTTGCACGACTGAAATGGATGAAAGAAAAGTCCCTGAGAGATGCGGCAGTCTTAATCGGTTTTGTGGAACGCGATGACGGGTTACAAGTCATTCTGACTAAGCGTGCAGCCCACTTACGCCATCATCCGGGACAAATCAGCTTTCCCGGTGGCAAATATGAGCAGGAAGATATTCAGCTCGTGAATACCGCTTTAAGGGAAACCAAAGAAGAAGTTGGGATAGAAGATGAGCATATTCATGTGTTTGGTCAACTGCCTACACTACCAACGATTAGTCAATTTAATGTGACACCTTTTTTGGCTTTTGTTTCTCCGGAATATAAAACGCATATTGACCCAAATGAAGTAGAGTCAGTTTTTGAGGTTCCTGCCAACCATATTCTGAACCCCAAAAAATTGTATAGCACCAAATTTGACCTAAAAAGAAGCAGTCATCGTGTATTTGCTATCCCATATAGACAGCATTTCATCTGGGGCATGACGGCACAAATTATCGAATCAATGCAAAAACATATTATTTCACATTAAACAGTTGTTGATATCGGTGCTTTTATAGGCGCGATCATTATGCGCATCAATATTAATAAAACGTTGCTTCATAAACATTCATTCACATTAGATTAATTTTCCATTTTCACCGCAAACGCTTGCGGTGAAATAAATTTATACAAACAGCCCTATTGATAAGTTTTTCTAATTTTACTCATTAGCAGAAATCACGAGTAGCACATCATTTTCGTGATAAAAAGCAGGTTTTTGACATATCATTCAATAAGCGTAAGCAATAAATGATTTAGATCTAATTTTCCTAGTGTAAAATCTTGCAAAATTACTCCCGACTTATTTCCTGTTCCCAAAATGAGTAACTAAAAAATGAATACAACTACTTCTGCGGTTTCTACCGCACAATCGTCTAGTAAGTTTTCTTACAAAGACTTTACCTGGTGTCTGTCCCTTTTTGGTACGGCAGTAGGTGCAGGTGTACTGTTCCTTCCTATTAAAGCAGGTGCAGGTGGCTTCTGGCCATTAGTAATCCTAGCCCTAATCGCAGCACCAATGACTTGGTTCGCACACAAATCTTTAGCTCGTTTCGTTCTTTCTGCGAAAAACCCTGAAGCGGACATCACCGACACAGTAGAAGAGCACTTTGGTAAGACTGGCGCAAACCTTATTACGTTCGCTTACTTCTTCGCTATCTACCCAATCGTACTTATCTACGGTGTTGGTATCACAAACACAGTTGACTCTTTCCTAGTTAACCAAATGGGCATGGAATCTATTCCTCGCTGGCTACTTTCTGGTGCACTTATTGCTGCAATGACAGCAGGCGTAGTATTCGGTAAAGAGCTTATGCTGAAAGCAACTTCAGCAATGGTTTACCCTCTCGTGTTCATCCTACTAGCACTGTCTGTATACCTAATTCCTGGTTGGAACACTTCAATGATGGAAGTGTCACCTGACTGGGGTGCAATGCCAGCTATCGTTTGGCTAGCAATCCCTGTTATTGTGTTCTCTTTCAACCACAGCCCAATCATTTCTCAGTTCTCTAAAGAGCAACGTCGTGTATATGGTGATGACGCAGTTAAGAAAACTGACGCTATCACTGGTGGCGCAGCAATGATGCTGATGGGCTTTGTTATGTTCTTCGTTTTCTCTGTTGTACTTTCTCTGTCTCCAGAGCAACTAGCAACGGCGCAAGAGCAAAATATCTCTGTTCTCTCTTACCTAGCAAACGTGCATGAATCTCCACTGATCTCTTACATGGGTCCATTGGTTGCTTTCGCAGCGATCACCTCTAGCTACTTTGGCCACTTCTTAGGTGCGCACGAAGGTCTAGTTGGTCTAGTGAAATCTCGTTCAAAATCACCAGTAAGCAAGATCGAGAAGATGTCTCTAATCTTCATTGTAATCACAACTTGGATCGTTGCTATCGTTAACCCAAGCATCCTAGGTATGATTGAAACAATGGGTGCACCAATGATTGCGGCAATCCTATTCTTGATGCCAATCTTCGCAATGCAAAAAGTTCCTGCGATGGCTAAGTACAAAACTTCAGCACCTGTGCAAATTTTCACAGCAATCTGTGGTCTTGCTGCAATTAGTTCTGTAATCTACGGCGCTCTTTAATCATCTCTGCCCAGTGCAGTATGATTAATCCAAAAATATAACGATAAAATTAAGCCTCCCAACTCCCCTTGGGAGGCTTTCTTCTGAGGTAATCGATATGATTAGTGTTTTTGATATCTATAAAATCGGTGTTGGACCTTCAAGCTCACACACTGTAGGCCCAATGAAAGCGGGTAAAGAGTTTATTGATGATCTTCGTGCAATGGGAAAACTGCGCGACATCACTAAAATCACCGTTGACGTTTATGGATCACTATCACTGACAGGGAAAGGTCACCACACAGATATTGCTATCATCATGGGTCTTGCAGGCAACACTCCTGAGAAAGTTGATATCGATTCTATCCCGGGCTTTATCGCTCGTGTAGAAGAAACTGAACGCCTTCCTGTTGGCATGCACTGTCACACAGTATCGTTCCCACGTGAAGGTGGAATGAACTTCCACAAAACAAACCTAGAGCTACACGAAAACGGCATGCAGATCCACGCGTGGATCGAAGACGAAAAAGTGTACTCAAAGACTTACTACTCTATCGGCGGTGGTTTCATCGTTGATGAAGAAAATTTCGGTAAAGAAGCTGAGAACCCAGTAAAAGTACCTTACCCGTTTACAACGGCAGAGGAACTGGTTAACCAATGCCACGAAAGTGGATTGTCCATCAGCGCACTAACCATGAAGAATGAGCATGCGCTTCATTCAGATGAAGAAACTCGTACTTATTTCGCGAACATCTGGCGCACAATGCGCGAGTGTATGGATCGCGGTATGAATGAAGAAGGTATTTTGCCTGGTCCACTACGCGTGCCTCGTCGTGCAGCAGCACTTCGCCAGCAGCTACTTACTTCAGAAAAGACGACAAACGACCCAATGTCTGTTGTTGATTGGGTAAACATGTTTGCTTTCGCAGTAAACGAAGAGAACGCAGCAGGTGGCCGCGTTGTTACAGCACCAACTAACGGTGCGTGTGGCATCATCCCTGCGGTACTGGCTTACTACGATAAGTTCATCCAAACTGTGACTGAAAAAGATTACATCCGTTACTTTGCGGCTTCTGGCGCAATCGGTGGTCTTTACAAGCGCAACGCGTCTATCTCTGGTGCAGAGGTTGGCTGTCAGGGTGAAGTTGGCGTGGCATGTTCTATGGCAGCAGCAGGCCTTGCTGAGCTTATGGGTGGTAGCCCAGAGCAAGTATGTATGGCAGCAGAAATCGCGATGGAGCACAACTTAGGTCTAACGTGTGACCCAGTTGCAGGTCAGGTTCAGGTTCCATGTATCGAGCGTAACGGTATTGCGGCAGTAAAAGCAATCAACTCAACTCGCATGGCACTACGTCGCTCTTCAGCTCCAACTGTTTCTCTAGATAAGGTTATCGAAACCATGCTAGAAACAGGTAAAGACATGAACGCGAAATACCGCGAAACATCTCAAGGTGGTCTAGCAATCAAAGTGATTTGCTAATACGACTTTCTGAATACCAATCAAAACCCGAGTTTATGCTCGGGTTTTTTTATACCCCAAAAACCTAGGAGAATACGTTATCAGGACAAGTAAAAAAAAACCTAAAACGTTGAATATATCCAAATATTATGGATATCTCAGTAAAAAATCACATCTCTTCCCTAGCTTTATTGATAACGTAGCCAAAAATTAAACTTGGAGCACATCAACACATGATTAGGTTTGAAATTGGAAACCAAATCTGCGTTTGCTTGTCCGAAAACGAAATATCTCTAGAGCTCAATCAGTCACTCCACCACTCCATTCCTGTCAACCCAAATGAGTACGCCATTCTGTCAACTATCGCCACATACGGCAGTTTAAATACGCCGATTAGTCAGCGGTTAATAGAAAGCAAAATCACTCAACAATACAAAATGACACTGCCTGAAAATGGCTTTAAAAACGCGGTGGCCGCTCTAAGAAAGAAATTTCGCAAGCTCACGGAAGAACATTTAACCACTAACAAAAACATTATCGAAAACATTCACCGGACCGGATACTTCATTCCTTTTACTATGCAAAATAACCATCAGAATGGCATCGAACATCAACAGAAGATCAATCAATACACAACCAATAGTCTTCGCAAAGCGCTTCGTATTTGCCTGCGTAATAAAAAGATCTATTCAGAAGCAATGTGGGTTGTGTTGATCACTGCGATCATTTTCTTTGCTATCTGTTACTACGCGATAAACAGCATCGTTAAACATAATTATCTGGATAACGCCTTCGAAATTGCAGAGAACCTTTCCCGCAGGAGTTGCTTTGCTAATGAAAGCGAACTGAAGTCACTATTTGATAATGTGAAGTTGGTGGAGTCGAGCATGATGCTAGATCGTTTCAATATTCGATGCTTAGTCACTCCAGAAACCGTTGTCCCTGTCAGCAAAAAAGCGTTTGAAGAGTGGAGTAACAATAGCAATTACACTACCCAATCATTTGACTTAAATAACGCAACTGTTTTGGTTCGTGTTAAAAACATTAACTTATCCGACAATGTTGAAAATCATATTTCACGTTTTTTTCTTTCCGGTATGAAGCTATCAACGAATACCGGAACGTCGTTAGAGATTGGTAACACCAATGAACGCTTTTTCAATTATCACGTAAAGAATAGTGGCTATAAAGAGGTGTATTACATCTCTGGGCCGTTTCAAAGTATCATTCTACTGAGCTTACTTTTTCTCATTATACTGCGTCACCGCTCCCTACAAGCCTTTATGGCTTACTTGTGCGCAATTCGACAGTTCAAAATAAAACTGGAGCCGATTTATAACACTTCGGCACAAAAGATTGTGCACTACGAAGCCCTCTCCCGGTTTAAGGTAAAAAATACGCAACGGTTTATTGAAACACTGATCCGCAATGGATTGCTGCTAACTCATACCTTACTGGTGATTGATTCCATCTACACCAAACAAAAAGCGTTGCCCATCCCTATCAGCATTAACGTTTGTCCTTCTTTGCTGCGAGGGCGTAACTTTTCAATCCTATATAGAGAGCTATCTAATCGGGATTGCCGTTTGCTGACAATCGAAATCACAGAAAATGCATCGATGTACTATACCTCTGAGATTTATGACAATGTCGCGAAACTAAAAGCTCTGGATTGTAAAATCAGTATTGATGACTTTGGCACCGGCAATAATAATGTGGCGCTTATCAGCAAGCTGAATCCGGACTACCTCAAAATCGACCGAGAATTTGTTATTGGCCTAAAATCTGATGATAAAAAGATAGAAACCTTGCGTCAGTTAATTGCTATGGGCAATACGTATCGCTGCACGGTCATTGTTGAAGGCGTAGAAACGGCAGACAGTGCTCACTTACTCACAACATTGGGCGCCTATATTCACCAAGGTTATTATTACCCTCTTCATTGCTAGCTTTTCTTCACTCGGTTAGTTACTTAAAATAGATCTAATACTCTATAAAAACTCGTGGTGGCATAAAGGTATGCCGCCAATTTGTGATTGAGCGATGATTGCGATTAAACCCACCAAACTGAAAGATTTTTCAAGTTTGATGCAATTGGATGTGCAAGAAGAGCAAAAAGGATTTTTTACACCGTTTGAAATGGCTTATCAAAAACGTAGTAAGTCAGAGGCGTTCTTTACGATTTATTCTGATGATCTATTAGTAGGCTATCTTGTTATCGATAAAGGTTTCTCCCAACATGCGCCGTTTGCTAAACGATACGAACTGGAGCTTAAGTACTTGATGATTGATCAACGTTTCCAACGTCAAGGGGTTGGGAGTGAGGCATTGCGTAAACTGTTCCTTTATGCGTATACCATTAACCCTAAAAGCACCTCTCTTTGCGCCACTGTCCCACAAAGTCAGCAATACGCTATCAGTTTTCTTGATGCGTGCGGATTCATTAATACAGAGGAAACAACATTGGGTGATAATGAAAAAGAATGGATTCTACGACACCCATTAAGCTAGCTGGTGAAGCATAATCAAAATTGGGCCATTCAGACACAACAAAGGCAAGCTTCTCGCTTGCCTTTGTTTAATGCTCAATAGAAAGTGACTTATTCGCCTTTGTAAATACAACCCGCTGTGCACGTTTCTTTGATTTCGACTTTACTTAGCAGTGGTAAGCTTGGCTTAAGCTGCTGCCAAATCCATTTTGCTAACACTTCGCTAGTCGGGTTCTCTAACCCTTCAATGTCGTTTAGGTAGTAATGGTCTAAGCGATTGTAAATTGGTTTAAATGCAGCTTTGATCTCTGCAAAATCCACTACCCAACCTGTATGTGGATCAACTTCACCTTCTACATAAAGACGAACAAGGAAAGAGTGTCCGTGCAAACGACCACACTTGTGACCTTCTGGTACGTGTGGCAAATGGTGTGCTGCTTCGAACATAAACTCTTTGTATAATTCTGTTTTCATCTTGATTCTCAGGCTTTAAAAAGACAGGCAATACTAAGGAATTCGCTGCCAAGAGACAAGCGTTACCCCATACAAGCGTAGCAAAAACTTCCGCTGGTTCCTGGCCTCTTTGCTATCACTCACACCAAAGCGCCGTATTTCTGTCACGCGCCAAACATTTGATTACACAGCACTCACATCACAATTACATATCCCCAACATGTGTGGGGTCACAATCATTCATTTCGTTGTTCGCAGTGCGCATTTGTGCACATTAATATTGTGCAGTTCGTTCCAATTACACTTATAAATTTATGCGCTCAACTATCACTTTTAAGCTCTTACTGGCGTTAATTGCTGTCTTCAGCTGCGTTCTAGCTGCCTCTACGGCTTACCAATACCATCAACAAAAAACCTTAATCAATGATGTTCTTAGTGAACAACTCCATGATAAGGCTAGTAATTATTTCGATAGCCTAAATATGATGATGCTTACGGGCACCATGTCGCAAAAAGAAACCTTACGTCAAAAGGCCCTGGCCCAAGAAGGCATTGAAGCAGTTCGCGTGTTGCGAGCTGATACTGTGACCAAACTTTACGGACCTGGGCAACAAAACCAGCAGCCTGTCGATGATATTGATCAACGAGCGTTGAATGGTGAACTGGTGATTGAACCAATCTCAGCCGATTGGGGCAAAGGGTTAGTAGTCGCACTACCAATGAAATCGAGCGAAAATTACCGTGGCACCAACTGCGTTTCTTGCCACGTTGCACCAGCAGGAGAAGTGTTGGGCGCGATTCGCTTGGAATACAACATGAATCATGTCAATTCAATGATCAGTAAACAGGCAATGTTTGCGATGGGAATAATGGCCGTAATCGCATTTGTGGGCTTCATCATAACGATGAGTTTGATTCAGAAAATCATTGTACGACCAATTCAAAGAACGTCGAAATTCATGTCGAATGTGAGCCATAGTAAAGATCTATCTCAACGACTGATGCATCACCAACAGGATGAAGTGGGCCAACTTTCTACAGCCATCAATTCATTCATGGACACGGTCTCCGAAAGCTTAGAACGTGTGCAAGACACCTCTCACTCACTTGCCGACTCCGCGAGTAAACTAACTGCTGTCGCGCAGTCCACAGATAAAGCGGCCAATAACCAACAGCTAGAGACCAGCGAAGTACAAAGCAATATCACCGATATGCTGCAGCAACAAACTGCTGTTGAGGACTCGACTAACAACGCTACTGTTTTGGTCAATCACACCGTTGATGTCGCCACTCATAGTGCAAGCCAAGCACACAATGTAAGTGAAGACATCAAACAACTAGTAAGTAACATTGATACCGTACGGGAAAAAATCAGCTCTCTAAACCAAAGAACCGAAGAAGTGTCGTCCATTCTTGTGGTTATTAAGGGTATTGCAGAACAAACCAATCTGCTCGCGTTGAATGCTGCTATTGAAGCCGCCCGTGCCGGAGAGCAAGGGCGCGGTTTTGCGGTCGTCGCGGAAGAAGTGCGTAACCTGGCTTCTAGGACGGCTGAGGCCACTGGTAATATTGAACATATCATTTCTCAATTCCAGCAAGGAAGTGAAGAGTCATTAACTTCTGTTGATACCGTCTGCCAGTTTGCTCATCAACGCTCTGTCGATGTCGAGGCACTATCAGCCACAATGCATAACGTTGTTGACGAAATGCGCCAAGTGCTCAGACATGCAGAAGATATCCAAAACCAGACGCAAACCACATCTGATGTAAGTCAGCATATTCAATCTAAAATAGATGTGATCACACTGCATGCTAACGACACATCGCAATCAGCATCGCACACGCGTGATATTAGTGTTGATTTAGAGCATCTATCCGAACGTTTAGAGCAATTACTAAACCAATTCACACTTTCAGAGCACAAAAGAGTGAATAAATAGAGAGATTCTCCCCATCAAAACGAATATAAAGGTTGATGCGAGCGAATTGACAGGTAATATGTCTCGTTGAATCTGTAAAATGCTACCCAACTCAGCGCTTAGCTTGTTTTTTGAACAAAAATGTTATTAGACAAGTACTTTAAGTAAGCGTTGAGTTGAATTTTTACCTCAATGGAGAATATTGAAAACATGACTTACGCGCCTGTATCAGACGTATTGAAAGGTCAGCTAGCAGTAGACAGCGAAGTGACTGTTCGTGGCTGGATCCGTTCACGTCGTGATTCCAAAGCTGGAATCTCTTTCCTTGCCATATATGACGGCTCTTGTTTCGACCCGATTCAGGCCGTGGTCCCAAATAATCTTAATAATTACGAAGACGAAGTATTAAAGCTAACGACTGGCTGCTCTGTTGAAGTAACTGGTAAGATTGTTGAATCTCCTGCAAAGGGTCAAGACTTCGAACTTGCTGCCACTGACGTTAAAGTGGTTGGTTGGGTTGAAGATGCTGAAACTTACCCAATGGCAAAAACTCGTCACTCAATCGAGTACCTACGTGAAGTTGCGCACCTACGTCCGCGCACAAACGTAATCGGTGCAGTAGCACGTGTACGTAACTGCCTATCTCAAGCAATCCACCGCTTCTACCACGAGCAAGGTTACTTCTGGGTATCTGCGCCGTTGATCACGGCTTCAGATGCTGAAGGCGCTGGTGAAATGTTCCGCGTATCTACGCTAGACATGGAAAACCTTCCTCGCACTGACGCTGGTAAAGTGGACTACAACGAAGACTTCTTCGGTAAAGAGACGTTCCTAACCGTATCTGGTCAGCTAAACGCAGAAGCTTACGCTTGTGCGCTAAGCAAAGTTTACACTTTCGGCCCTACTTTCCGTGCTGAAAACTCAAACACAAGCCGCCACCTAGCAGAATTCTGGATGGTTGAGCCTGAAGTTGCGTTCGCAGAACTGGATGATGTAGCGAAACTGGCTGAAGACATGCTCAAGTACGTGTTTAAAGCAGTGCTTGCAGAGTGTCGCGATGACCTTGAGTTCTTCGCTCAACGCATCGACAAAGAAGCAATCACTCGTCTAGAGCAGTTCGTTTCTTCTGACTTCGCGCAAGTTGACTACACTGACGCAATCCAGATCCTTCTTGATTCAGGTCGTGAGTTCGAATTCCCAGTTGAATGGGGTATCGATATGTCTTCTGAGCACGAGCGTTTCCTTGCTGAAGAACACTTCAAAGCACCTGTAATCGTTAAGAACTACCCGAAAGACATTAAAGCATTCTACATGCGTGCTAACGATGACGGTAAAACAGTTGCAGCGATGGACGTTCTAGCACCGGGCATCGGCGAAATCATCGGTGGTTCTCAGCGTGAAGAGCGCCTAGACATTCTAGATGCACGTATGCGTGAAGTGGGTATCGATCCTGAACATATGAGCTGGTACCGCGACCTACGTAAATACGGTACAGTGCCACACGCAGGCTTCGGTCTGGGCTTCGAGCGCCTAGTATCTTACGTAACTGGTATGGGCAACGTTCGTGACGTGATCCCATTCCCACGTACTCCTCGCTCTGCGAACTTCTAATCACTTTTTAGTGATATGGAATTAAAAAGACCTCCCATGTGGAGGTCTTTTATTTTGTACGAATGATTTTCTAGCAACCGATGTATGCACTCTAGTTGTTATTTTCGTCGTCATCCTCATCTGCTCGCGCTGCGTATTTTACTCCAACCACACACAAGCCAAACATCACAAATGGGATAACGGCAGCAGTGTATTCCGTCCAAACCATATGAGAAAAAGATTTCGCCAATATCAAGTGTGCAAAAACCAACAAAAATGCGCTAAAAATAGCAACACCCATCAACCTAAGTTCATGCTTTACCAACTGCTTTTTCATTACGGCTCCTAACCTAAATGGTTGTCTGCCCATGATTGAAACACAGCTTCGGTATCGTCCACTGATACAGTTTGAGCAAAAAACAGGTAAACAGTTGGCTAATGAAGTAATTCTCCGACCGTCTTCACGGCTTGTTCTAATTCATCATTTACAAGTAACGATGTATTAAGCCTCAGGTAGTTCTCATAATTTGGAGCGATAGAAAACAACTGACCAAATGCTACAGTGATGTTCGCTTCCAATAACTTCTGATAAATCGCTTTTCCGCACTTTGTTTTCGGCAGTTCTATCCAAAGAAAATAGCCGCCTTCCGGTTGCGTGTAACGAATCGATTGGGGAAAGTACTTATCAACCAGTTCAATAAACGCCAATTGCCGCTGCTCAAGATTCTTTCGCAGTTTTCTAAGATGGCTATCATAACTATCGTTTTGCAAGTAATGCGCGATACCCTGCTGGATTGGTGCACTGCCTGACAACGTCGAGATAAGTTGCAGCTTTTGAAGTTGCTCATTGAAGCGTTTGTTTACCACCCAGCCCAGCCTATAGCCAGGGCAAAGGCTTTTTGAAAATGATCCACAATACAACACGCGCTCTTGTGTATCAAAAGCTTTAAGTGAGCTTGGCTTTTTTTCAGAAAAATAAAGCTCTGAATACACATCATCTTCGATCAAGTACACATCGTATTTATCAGCCAGTTCGACGATACGTTGCTTCTGCCAGTCACTTAATAAGGTTCCTGTTGGATTGTGAAAGTTAGTCATTAACCAACATGCGCGAACATCATTGTCGGCAAAAGTCGCTTCAATTTGATCCACTGAATGTCCAGTTAACGGATCCACCGTTATTTCTATCGCCTTTAGACCTAAACGTTCAATCGCTTGAAGTGCGCCATAAAACGTCGGTGATTCAACTACAACAGTATCTCCAGGCTGGGTCACGGCCTGAAGGCTCAAATTCAACGCTTCTAATGCGCCAGAAGTAACGACAATATCATCATGGGTAAACACCATACCTTGTTGGATGTACCGTTGAGCAATCAAACGGCGTAAAGACTCACAGCCCGGCGGCAAGTTATCCAATAACGTCTCTGCCCCCATCTTCCTGCCTGAGCTGGCTAGGTTGCGGTTTAGCGCTTCTAATGGGAACAATGCTGGGTCTGGAAACGCGGAGCCAAACTTCACCGCATTCGATGAGGCCTGATTTTTGAGGTAGTCGTAAAGTTCATCGTTGATGCTAGAGCGATAAACGGAAGTGGCTGGAGAACTCGGTTCGAAGCGGTCCAACTCCGCAGTCACAAAGTATCCAGACTGAGGTTTCGCTGCGACCCAACCTTGTGCTTCGAGCAGCTGATAAGCTTGTAATACCGTACCTGCGCTGACAGAATGGTTTCGGCTTGTTACACGCACTGATGGCAGCTTTTCCCCTGCTCTCCATGTATTTTGCTGAATCTGCGTTTTGAACAGCTCAGCCAGTTGACGGTATCGGTTCATGTTTCCCTCATTTCACTTACAGCCGCACCATAGCATACTTCGCGCCAGCATTCTGATATGGGAGTATTCAATTTAGCAACGTAATTTATCAAGCTTATCAATAGATATTTCAGCCACGAAGTGAGCGTTTATATCCCATACTTTGACTGTTACACACATATTGCCTCACATCTTTGCAATACCTAAAAGCCAAGGTTTTACGTTGGACTGAGTGCGTTAAACTCACTTCGAGCTACGGTCTTTAAATCAGGAGGAAGCGATGAAAGTTTTTACAATGGACGATCTCTCGTATCGCGGAAAACATAAAGGTGTACATAGTTGGGACCATCCTGGCAGTACCACCCCTTATTATTGGCATCCTGATTGGCTGCATATCGCTGAAGATGCTTTGGGTGAACACAAAAAGGCTGACCTTGAAGTCCCTGATGGAGAAACAGCTACAGAAGAGCATGTAAAAGCGGCGATTCTCAAACACTTGAATGACGAGTAGTTTAGGCTCTATCACCGTTCAAGAATAGCATTAGGTAGGCGAATCCATCGTCGTATGCTTTAAACACAAATAAAGCTAAAACCTGCCAAATAGTAAATTCTTCTGAATGAGAAGTACGCATCTTCTATCGCGTTCAAAGGGCAAAATAAGTCGATTGTTATCACATTAATTTTCATTACATCTGTTACATTTAAATAGTAATGGTGATGCACACCTCAACTCATGGATTATGAGAGAAAACAATAATGGCGAAATACAACGAAGAAGATATTAAATACAAAGGTGAATCCAACGGCGTACATTCTTGGAGCTCTCCTTCCGGCCAACCTTATTACTGGCATCCAGATTGGTTACACGTTGCAGAAGATGCGACGGGTACGCATCCGAAGCAAAAACTTGAAGTTGAAAAGACAGAAGTACCAACCGAAAAACACGCATTAAAAGCGATCTTAAAGCATATGAACGACTGGGCGACTGAAAAACTTTCTTCTAACCCTGACATCGAAACCAATGCGGTTGAGTCGGAAATCAATCTGAAGAAGTAACCCCAACCGATATCCATACTTCTAACAGTAAACGCTCCACCTTTGGTGGGGCGTTTTTGTCTCAACAAATCCTCACTAGACAACTATAAACGCGTTAACGCAAAGCACTGAATTGAAACGATTGGGATGTGTACAAAACTTCTCCAATCATGGCATAAATGCCCTTCAAACTCTGTGCCTACCAAACGTTTTCATGGCAAAAACTTTAGTTATGTTAGAATTCTGTTTCAAATCGCAACTTTTTTAGGTTTTCTTTTCAGTAACGGTTGTAACCAATATTGCTGAAAGGTATAAATGTTAGCACACCCCTTCGATTAACATGGATGAAGATTATGTTTGAAAAAGTAGTTGCCGCTCCGGCTGACCCTATTCTTGGCCTTACTGAAGAGTTTAAAAAAGATGCTCGCGCAGAAAAAATTAACCTTGGCGTAGGTATTTACAAAAACGAGCAAGGCGAAACTCCCGTTCTTGCGACAGTAAAGAAAGCTGAAGCAGCACTTGTTGAAACTGAAAAAACCAAATCTTACCTAACCATCGAAGGCACAGCAGAGTACGGCATTGCAGTGCAAAAACTGCTTTTCGGCTCTGATGCAGAAATTGTAAACGAAAAACGCGCTAAAACAGCTCAAGCTCCGGGTGGTACTGGTGCACTACGTGTTGCCGGCGAGTTTATTAAACGTCAACTAGGCGATGTAAAGATCTGGATCAGCAACCCAACATGGGCGAACCACAACGGCGTATTTACTGCTGCTGGTATCGAAACGGCACAATACAGCTACTACAATGCTGAAACAAAAGACAAAGACTTCGATGCGATGCTAAATGATCTTCAATCTGCATCTGAAGGCGACATCGTGCTTCTACACGGCTGCTGTCACAACCCTACAGGGATCGATCCTACAGCTGAAGAATGGGAAACATTGGCGAAACTTGTCGCAGAGAAGAAATTGCTTCCTCTGTTCGACTTCGCCTACCAAGGCTTTGCTAAAGGTGTGGAAGAAGATGCTGCAGGTCTTCGTACTTTTGCTAAGTACAACAAAGAAATCCTAGTCGCGAGCTCTTTCTCGAAAAACTTTGGCCTATACAATGAACGCGTAGGTGCCTTCACGTTAGTAGCTGAGTCAGAAGAAGTCGCAACAACCGCATTTTCTCAAGTTAAAGCCATTATTCGCTCTATCTACTCTAACCCACCTGCACACGGCAGCGCTGTCGTGACTCACATTCTTGGCAACGCCGAAATGCGTGCGGAATGGGAAGCTGAAGTAGCAGAAATGCGTGACCGTATTCAAGAAATGCGTGAACTGTTTGTAGCGACACTAAAAGCAGAGGGTGTGGACGCAGACTTTAGTTTCATCGAACGTCAAAATGGTATGTTCTCTTTCTCTGGTCTTTCTAAAGAGCAAGTTAACCGCCTTAAAGAAGAGTTCGGTATTTACATTGTCGGTTCTGGCCGAATCAGTGTTGCTGGTATGACGAAGTCAAATATGGGCCCTCTGTGTAAAGGCATTGCAGCAGTTTTATAATCGACTGTCGCATACTTCATTAAAAGGAAAGGTCAGCATAAGCTGACCTTTTTTGTTTTAACTTAACGCCAAAAACGAACCCGTCCGATCTAGTAGACAAACTTCAAACTCAGCCCAACTTCATTGACGTAATCTGAGCTTTCACCGCTGTAATCAGTATCTCTAAACTGATAAAAAAGACCAGTGCCGATGACTTTATGCCATTGGTAGTTAAGACCGATCTTAAAATTGTTCTCATCAACGATATCACTACTGTTCAACTCCACTTCAGCTGTCGCAATAAGCTTTTCACTGAGCAAGTAATTCACCCCAACAGTTACAGCTTGAATCAATTCGCTATCGGAAGACAACGTATTATCCGTTTTGTCGTCCGTCGCTTTCGCTTTGATTGCGCCTATTCCATATATCCCGTAGATATCGAATTGCTCTGTAACTCCATAACGGTAACCACCACCAAACAAAAGGCGGTCAATGCGAAGAGTAAAATCATCCGGATGGAAAAACTGCGCTGAGTAATCAACATTAAACAACCAGTTCTCAGTAAACAAATAGTTACCACCGAGTCCAACTGTGGTCGCATTAGAGTTATCTAACCATTCTTCGTTTGTCGTTCCGGCACCAACATCCAAATGAATGTGTTCGTACCCAAATTTTTCTGCTTGGTCCATGACCGCTGCGCTTGATATCGCCGGCAAAGCAGCTAAAGAAACAAGCAATAAATTTCTCACCATTCGACTTCCTTTCATGAGAATTATCTAAACACTGTATTCCATCGCCTGAGCTACTTGGCTCAAGAAGAATAGCTTAATCTAAAGACGTGATAACGATCTGAAACAGCCAAAGATCTAATCAGTCATCACGAAGAAAACATATCGACGACGTCTTTTTCAATTGAGGTGACCATATAGTAGTAAAAATGAAGCTCCCTTATCGTGCGATATGTCAGAATCTTATGACTGAGCACGAAAATCGCGGTTCAGATAAGACTCTGTTTTAAAACTAAGTTAAGATTACTTTATTATTTGCGAACTAAAAGGCGCCTTCGATGGATGCAGAACTTCTCGAGATTTACAACTTTCTCGCCAAGTATCCCCCGTTCAATGAACTCCCTGAAGAAACACTAAACAAGGTGACAGAGAGTGTCGAAATCTCGTACTACCGAGAAGATACCCCCATCATCCATTTTGGAGACTATATCCAAGATTTATACGTGGTGCGAAGCGGTGTTGTTGAAGTTTATCGACGCAAAGGTGAGCTGTATAACCGCCTTGACGAAGGTGACCTATTTGGCCAGATGGGCATGCTCACCAATAACAAAGTCCGCTTTCCGGTAAAAGCCATTGAGGATACCCTGCTCTACTGTATTCCTGGTGACATTTTCCAAGAAATTTACGATAACTTTGATTCCTTTGCGGATTTTGTTGAAGTTGAAAATAGCGCTCGTTTACGCCAAGCCATTTCAGAAAACAAAGACGCCAATGACCTGACGACGTCGAAAGTGAAAACCTTGCTGACTGGCGATGCTCATACGATTGATCGTGGTCAGACAATCCAGCAAGCCGCGCAGCAAATGGCGAATGACAACGTATCGGCTTTACTTATCGTCGACCCAGATTTCGTTCGTGACGAAGACGATCCACAGTCCCCAGTACTTGGTATCATTACTGACCGTGATTTGTGTACCCGTGTGTTAGCTGAAGGTTTGTCCCCACAGGACGATGTGTCTAGTGTGATGACCACGGAGGTCATGTCTCTTGACCACAACGCTTACATCTATGAAGCAATGTTAACGATGCTGCGTTACAACGTACATCACCTACCAGTGGTAAAAAACCAATTACCAATTGGTATTATCGAAACAACCGACATTGTTCGTTATGAATCTCAGAATTCGTTGTTGCTGGTGAGTAGTATTTTCCAACAACAGACTATCGAAGATTTAGCAGTTGTTGCCGAAGAAGTGAAAAGCAGCTTCGTGCGTCTGGTCAATGAAGATGCCAACTCTCACATGGTGGGTAGCGCGATGTCGGTCATTGGCCGAAGCTTCAAACAGCGTCTGCTAGAAATGGCAGAAGAAGAGCTTGGCCCACCGCCAATTCCTTATTGTTTCCTTGCACTTGGCTCAATGGGGCGAGATGAGCAACTGTTGGTGACTGACCAAGATAACGCCATCATTCTAGATGAGACTTATCAAGAAGAGAAACATGGTAAATACTTCGAAGCCCTAGCAAAATACGTCAGCGATGGGTTAGATGCCTGTGGCTACAAATATTGCACAGGTGATATTATGGCAACCAACCCACTATGGCGCATGACTCGTTCAGAGTGGGAAGAGTGTTTTGCTGACTGGATTGATAACCCGAACCCGAAAGCACTACTCAACGCCTCCATCTTTTTCGACTTGGATGGCGTCTATGGCCGCTTAAAATGGGCAGAACAGTTAACTAGCTTTATTGTTCGTCGCGCTCGAAAGAACAACCGCTTCTTAGCGTGTTTGGCTCGTAACGCACTAAACAGAACACCACCTCTGGGCTTCTTTAAAGACTTCGTGATGGAAAAAGATGGCAGACACAACAACTCCATCAACCTCAAACGTCGCGGTACTGCTCCTCTGGTCGACTTAATTCGCGTTCACTCTCTGGCGGTTGGTTCACGTGCACAGAACTCGTTTGAGCGTCTTGACGACATTATTGATGCTGGCATTTTGCCAAAAGGTCGAGCACAAGACTTAAAAGACGCGTTAGAATTTATTTCCATGGTACGTATTCGTCACCAAGCGACGGATGTGGAACTAGGCATTGATCCTGATAACAATATCGAACCGGAAAACCTCTCTGAGTTTGAACGTCGCAACCTAAAGGATGCATTCCAGATCCTAAGCAATGGTCAAAATTTCCTTAAGTTCCGCTACCAAGCGAACAAGAGCTTTAAGTGAGGTTTAGCATGATTAAAAAGCTCTTTCAGAAGCCAACCATTCAGTGGCCAACGAAGTTTGAACAAAAGCTGGAGATGGCGAAGGATGAGAATTTAATTGCGTTTTATAGCAACAAGCCGCCTGCTCCAGAAACACCGTTATCTGAGGTGGAGTTCGTGGCGTTAGATTTCGAAACGACGGGTTTGAATCCTGAAAAACATGACATCATTACTATTGGTTTGGTGCCGTTTAACCTGAAGCGAATTTTCCTACGTAACTCGCGTCATTGGAAGGTACGTCCACAGCGTGCACTCGATGAAGATTCAGTCATTATACACGGTATTACTCACAGCGAATTGATCGATGCACCTGACTTAGGCGATATCTTAAGCGAGCTGCTACCATGCTTAAGCGGGAAAATCATTGTTGTTCATTACCGTCGTATCGAGAGAGAGTTTCTGGATAAAGCGCTCAAAAGCCGTTTAGGGGAAGGTATTGAGTTTCCTGTTTTAGATACGCTGCACCTTGAAGAAACGATTCAACAGAAACGTTCAGGCTCTCTCTGGGAGCGTTTAAAAGGGAAAAAACCAGAATCGGTTCGGCTAGCGCAATCTCGACGCCGTTATGGGCTGCCAGACTATACGCCTCACCATGCATTAACCGATGCAATTGCTACCGCAGAGCTACTGCAAGCGCAAATCGCCCATCATTACAGTGAAGAGCAACCCATCAGTGAGTTCTGGCTGTAATATACTTCACGCTTAATAGCGATCAAAAAAGGAGCCAGATGGCTCCTTTTTACTTAGGTTGAGACAAGATTACAGCTTAAAGCGTTGAATCTCTTGTTCAAGTTCGTGTGATAGCTCAGACAGGTGAGCAGCTTGTTCTGCTGCTTGATGAGCTTCGACTGACAGCTCGTTAGACACGTCACGAATACCTTCAGTGTTACGAGTGATCTCAGTGGTTACCGATGCTTGCTCTTCTGCTGCTGAAGCAATCTGCGTTGCCATATCACTGATACGCTCAACAGCAGTGTGGATTTGCGTCAAGCTCGCTGCAGCCGCATTGGCATCATCAACACTGGTATCAGCTAGACGACGACTGTCACCCATAATACCGACCGCTTTGGCTGTTGTGCCTTGTAGCATCTCGATAGTTTCTTGAATCTCTTGCGTTGAAGCATGAGTACGTTGGCTCAATACGCGGACTTCATCTGCAACCACAGCAAAACCACGACCTTGCTCACCTGCACGTGCCGCTTCGATCGCCGCGTTCAGTGCAAGTAGGTTCGTTTGCTCTGCAATGCCTTGAATCGTTGATAGAATCGTATTGATGCTATTTCCGTGTGCTTCTAGCTCTTGAATCACATCAGTAGCAACTTGAACTTCTTGCGCTAAGTTCTGAATAGAGCCTTGCGTTTGAGTTACTTGGCTAGAACCATGTGAACAAGCTTGAACCGCTTCTTCTGAGTTACTTGCCGTGCTATCAGCATTACCTGCAATTTCTTGTGTCGCTGCTGCCATTTCGTTCACAGCCGTCGCCACCATGTTGATTTCATCTTGCTGGTAAGAGATACGCTGACTACGCTCCTCAGCTTGCTGTGCTGTCGTGCGTGCTTGCTCTGAAAGCGCAGAAGATACGTGGCTAAGCTTAGTAACCATTGTGTGCATGTTGCCAACAAAACGGTTGAAGTTTTCCGCCAGTTTACCTACTTCATCATCACTGCGTGGTTCTAGGCGTTGCGTTAAGTCACCTTCGCCAGATGCAATTTCTTCCAGTGCATTTGATACGCGGTTCAAGTCACGGAACAAGAAACCAACTAGCCAAGAAACTGCAAGAATAACCACAATCGTGATCGCCACAGCAGTGAACAATAGATCTCGTAGCAATACCGCATGACCTGCTTCTTCTGTTGCGCGATCCATTTCAATCGCAAACATCCAATGCGTACCAGGAACTTTATTGAAGTAGTAAAGCTTCTCTTTTCCTTTGATTACCGTATCTTCGATACGACCTTCATCGGCGGCGCGCTCAATTGCCTCTTCTGAAAAATCTTTTAGAACACTGGTGATAGGCTTAAGCGTCAAGCTTTTATCTGGATGCGCTAAGAAGGTGCCTTCATTCATGTCGATTAGCATCGCATGCGCGTTTTCACCTGCATCTAAGTTAATCACATCGCTGATAAGCTGATCGATCAGTACGTCCGCACCAACAACACCAACAAACTGACCATTTTTCATTACTGGCTCAGCAATGGTCACAAGTAGTGCATTCGTGATTGCGTCTTGATATGCGGCTGTGATGATTTGCTTACCCGCGGCATCAGCATCCTTGTACCAAGGACGTGTGCGAGGGTCATAATCAGCACGGTTACGCTCCGGATGAGAGCGGTACATATCACCGTTTGGTGTACCAAGGAAGATGTCATCGAAGCCACCAGCCTTGCGAGCTTGTTGTAGGAAAGGAACAACGTCTTGCTCGGTCGAGTAGTCGTTGAACGCAGTGGCAATATCTTTACGGATATTGACCCAATCAGAAATTCCCTCTGACGCAGTAGTACTAAGACTTTGCGCACGTGAATAGACACCTGAACGAGTCTGATCAAATAATTGACCAGCCGACAACCAAGTAAGTGCTGTTGCCATCACAACAACAGCAGAAAGGCTTGCGCCTATAAGCTTTTGTTTTAATGATAATTTCATATTTATAGTTTTTTGAGTTGGGAGAACAGTTAAGGTGCATGAATATTACACACTTTTTTACGACTATTCACTAATTTTTAAAAAACAAAATAGCACATTAACTCTTTGTAAAATATGAACTTTCATGTGTCATTTTTTTGTCTCGAGCGTCATAAAAACCGCACAAAAAAAGCCAGCAAATTGCTGGCCTTTTGATTAATTGTTAGTCAAACGGTTTTATAAAATGCCGAATTACTGACGCTCAGTTCGCATACCCATCAATAAGCTCACACACATTGCAAGCAGAATGAAGGTAAATGGCAGTGCTGTAGAAATGGCACCAGCCTGAAGAGCTTGAACCGCCTCGGAGCCACCAATCCATAGCAGAGCAACCGCAATTGCACCTTCCATGAATGCCCAGAAGACACGTTGAAGTACAGGTGCATCGACTTTACCACCTGCCGTGATACTGTCGATAACAAGTGAACCAGAGTCAGAAGACGTAATGAAGAACACAAGTACCAGCACAACAGCGATGATAGAAAGCATGCTACCAAATGGAAGAACATCAAACATTTGGAACATAGCAAGTGATACGTCAGTCAAGCCATTTGTGCCCAGCTCACCTACTTTATCAACAACTTGCTCGATCGCCAGGCCACCAAATACAGACATCCAAACAACGGTAACCGCCGTTGGAACCAGCAGAACTGCTGTGATGAACTCGCGAACGGTACGGCCACGAGAAACACGCGCGATGAACATGCCTACGAATGGCGACCATGAAATCCACCAAGCCCAGTAGAACACTGTCCAGCCTTGGAACCAAGCTTCGTCCGTACGACCAAACGGGTTACTTAGTGGGATGATATTCTCTACATACGCCATAAGTGTGGTTGGAATCGAACCTAGGCTCGCCGCCCAACCGATAAGACCAACAAGGAGAAGTAGCAAGAACGCCACAACCATGTTGATGTTACTAATGACTTTAACACCACCATCGATGCCGCGTACGACTGAAACAACAGCAAGTAAAGTCACCACGGTAATAACGACGATTTGCAGACCTAGGCCTGGCTCAACACCAAATACGTGATGAATACCACTTGCTGCTTGCTGCGCACCTAGACCTAGGGATGTAGCAAGACCAAATAAAGTCGCAAGCACAGCCAGAATGTCCACAATGTGGCCAGCCCAACCCCATGCACGATCACCCAGAAGTGGGTAGAAGATCGAACGCATAGATAGCGGTAAACCTTTGTTGTAGGCAAAGAATGCTAAAGAAAGTGCTACAACACCGTAAATTGCCCATGGGTGAAGGCCCCAGTGGAACATCGTTGCACCCAGTGCCAATCTCGCGGCTTCTGGTGTATTTGCCTCAACACCAAGTGGTGTTTCATACCAACCGGTGAAGTAAGCGACAGGTTCTGCAACACTCCAGAACATTAAACCGATACCCATACCAGCTGCAAATAGCATTGCAAGCCATGACATAAACGAGTAATCGGCAACAGCGTCTTTACCACCTAGTCGGATCTTACCCATTGGTGAGACGATAAGCGCCAAACAGAAAATAACGAAAATGTTACCTGCAATAATGAACAACCAATCGAATGAACCAATAATTTTCCACTTCAGCCCATCAAGTGCCGTCTTTGCGGTATGTGCATCTAGAACTAATGCAGCGACAAGAAACAGCGCAATTAAACCTGCACTAATACCAAAAACTGGGTTATGAACATCAAAACCCCATTTTTGAACGTTGTCCTGACCTACCGTATAGTCGGTACTATCGATACTGTACTTATCTATACCCTTTGTCATCGTTCCTCTCTATTTTTGTAGTGTTTTTACGTACCAAACAAAAAAATCTTTCGAACACGATACGTTTTGCATTCCGTGAAGGCGCAAGATCCTATCATTTGACACGTTTTTGTCTATCTTTTTGCTATTAAAAAATCCAATAACTTACTTTTCACTGTGTGGTTACGGCCTTTGATAGAACAAATCACTACTACAATAGTTAGACCACAAACATTTATTGCTATAATAATTTTAGCTCTTCTTATTTTGTCGAAAAGGCGCGACAAAATGGTATTGAGGACACGGCGTAAAATTGTAGAGGTAATTTTTGATTTCCCCCCTTTAAATAAGGGCGCATTTAAGTTAGTGTCGCCTCGATAAATGTTCCCTACAGACTGGATGAATAAATTGGAAAAGTACGAAGAAGTATTGGTCTCGATTCGTCAGATCATCCGCGCTATTGATTTACATTCTAAAAAGCTGAGCAAAGAGTCTGGATTGACTGCTCCACAGTTGATTTTGATGCGCGCTATCAATGACTTAGATAACGTGACGATTAAACAGTTGTCTAGCCACACTAACATGAGCCAAGCGACCGCAACGACCATTCTAGATAGACTAGAACGAGGCCAGTTTGTTGAGCGTCAGCGCAGTGTTCAAGACAAGCGTAAAGTGCATGCTGTACTTACGAGCAAGGGCCAAGAAGCCTTAAAACAAGCACCAACGCCGCTGCAAGAGCACTTCATTAATCGATTCCAAAAATTGGAAGAATGGGAGCAATCCCTTCTACTATCTTCCGTTCAACGCATCTCGACGATGATGAATGCAGAGGACATCGATGTTGCTCCAATGCTAGAGCTTGGTAGCATTACCAAAGCCGATTAGTTTCGCTCCCACGTGCTCGCTTTTTGCGGGCACTACTCTCCTACTCAGTCAACCCAGTTTCAAACGCATATTTTGCTAACTCTGCCGTCGAATGTAAGTCCAACTTGTGCTTAATGTTATGGCGATGCGTCTCTACCGTTCGATAACTAATATTGAGTAAAGTGGCGATTTTCTTGCTGCTGTTTCCTTGAGCAACTAATTTAAGTACCGCTTCTTCCCTGCGGCTGAGAGGATTCGTTTTTTGCGTGGCAGGCACCACTTCTTGGGTAAAGAGTGTTTGTGTGACGGATTCACAGAAATACGTCGAGCCTTGGTTCACCGTTTTTATTGCTTGCACCATTTTCTCGGCCGAGATTTCCTTGAGCATATATCCTACGGCACCAGCTTGCATGACCTTCATGATGTACTCGCGATTATCGTGCATGGTCAACATAAGTATTTTGCTCTCTGGGCGAGCTTCTTTAATCACACCAGTCGCTTCAATACCGTTCATTATTGGCATGCTGATATCCATCAATATGACGTCCGGTTGCAAGTGCTTTGCGACCTCTATCGCTTCCAAACCATTACTTGCTGTACCCACCACTTCGATGTCAGGCTCTAACTCCAAACGAGCCATGAAGCCATCCAATACCACTTGATGATCATCGACAATCACTACACTAATCGGTTTATCCATAAACTATTTCATCCAAATTAAGCAGCACGGTAATCTCTGTTCCCAAGCCAAGCTCACTCATTAGCTCAAATTCACCACCGATGAACTCTACACGCTCTTGCATGTTCCTTAACCCAATCCCTTGTTGGTGCACTGCATGGTTAACCACAAATCCAAGCCCATCGTCACGTATGAGTAATTGCAGCATATTGCCCATTTTTTGCAAAGTAACCGTTACTTTTTTCGCTCGCGCATGTTTTTCAATGTTATTCAAAGACTCCTGAGCGACGCGATATAGTGTCGTTGCGACTTCCGAAGTCAGTTTATGCTGCTGAGTATCGAAATTGCTCTCGATATCAATCCCGGAATGGGAATGAAAGTCCTGTAGCAAGGTCGTCAGTGCTGCTTCTAAACCGATATCATCGAGGGCGCTTGGACGGAGCTGATGAGAAATATGCCGCACCTCGTTTATCGCGGTAACGAGCGATCGTTGTGATTTATCTAAGTGGGATTTGAGTTTTTCGTCTTCCAGTCTATGACTCATTAAGTCTAAATGACATTTACTGGAGACTAACAACTGATTGATTCCATCGTGCAGTTCTCGCGCTAAATGCTTTTTCTCATCTTCTTGGAACATCACGGTTTTATGTGCCAGTTCTTTCAGGTTCTTATCAGCGAGGCGATGCTCGTGCAGATTGATCGCCAAAGTGAGAACAATGATTACAGCAACGGTCACCGCTAAGATCACGACGACTGAGAAAAATGTCGTTTCGATATTTTTGTTCACCGCCGCGCGCATATTGGCGACTTCTCGGCTTACATCCTCAATATACAGCCCAGTCCCTATCATCCATTCCCACTTATCGAGCCATGCAGCGTAACTAAGCTTAGGGACAACTTCACCCGTAGATGGCTTTTGCCACAGGTACTGATGAAATCCACCACCAGATTGCGCTTGATACAATAAAGCTTCGATTAAGCGATCGCCATTTTCGTCTTCAAGATAGAGTAAGTTTTCCCCGACAAGCTCCGGAAGAACTGGGTGTACAAGGTTGGTACCATATTTATCATAAGCAAAAAAATAGCCGTCCGACCCATAACTCAAACGATTTAAAATCGCTTTCACACGCGTTTTGGCAGCACTCTCTTCTAAAGTCGGATCGTTGTAGATGTAAGAAATGGAGTCAAAAGCGACGTCGACCGTATCTTTCAGCGCCGCTTCTTTTGATTGGATCAGGTTTTGATGAAAGATCTCCACCTCCCTTTTGCCAAGGGTCTTAGTTTGATAGATAGAGATCCAGCTGATACTCGCTGACACCAATACCACGGGTATCAGTGTCAGCAGAATTAACTTTGCTTTGAGAGGCATCCCTTCCCTCCATGAAACGCTGCCTTTACAGCTTACTATCTTAGCAGTACAAACGAATCGATTGTGTCTGCATAGACATAATTAACAGCTTAACAACTTGTCTCAAAAGGTAAAAACTCTCAGTTCACAAAATCTCTTTATTATCGAGTGATTAACTCATACCGTAAAAACCTGGGAAAAACAGCAAAGACGCCAACACAACAATCTGAATCGCGATGAATGGCATCACACCTTTGTAGATATCTCGCGTAGTAACCCCTGCTGGAGCGACACCTTTTAGATAGAACAAACTAAAGCCAAATGGCGGTGTGAGGAACGACGTCTGCAAGTTCATCGCAATAAGAATCGCAAACCACGTCATATTAATGCCCATCAATTCAGCGACTGGCGCAATAATTGGCACGATGATAAAACAGATTTCAACGAAGTCGATAAAGAAACCTAAAATCAGAATCACCACCATGGTAATAATAAGGAATCCCCACTTTTCACCCGGCAGTTCTAACATCCACTCTTCAACTAAATAATCACCACCAGTGTAGGTAAATGCCATTGAAAAGGCGGTCGCACCAAGTAAGATCGCAAAGACCATTGCGGTTACTTTAACTGTCTCTTTTGATGCATCATAAATCATCGACCAACTAAACTGTTTATACAATAGTGATAAAATTATCGCACCTGCACCGCCCAGTGCCGCTGACTCTGTTGGTGTTGCAATCCCTGCAAAGATGGAGCCCAATACCACGATGATCAATGCTAAAGGTGGCAATACAGCTTTCAGTGCGGTGAGCACTTCTTGTTTACGACTGATCGACTCATCGCGCTCTATCGCCTGTGCGGCTTGAGGGTTCAACTTCGCGTAGATGAGAATATAGATCACATAGGCGCCAACAAGTGTAATACCGGGCCAGATCGCAGCTTGAAATAGGTCCCCTACCGGTACGCCAAGTACATCACCCAACAAGATCAACACGATAGAAGGTGGGATAATTTGGCCCAACGTGCCAGACGCACAAATAGTCCCACACGCTAAACCTTTGTCGTAATTGTACTTGAGCATCACAGGAAGAGATATTAAGCCCATCGCAACAACTGATGCGCCTACCACACCCGTTGAAGCCGCAAGCAATGCGCCAACTAACACGGTAGAAATAGCGATACCACCGCGAACGCCACCGAACAAACGCCCCATTGATTCTAGTAGCTGTTCAGCAAGCTTCGTTTTCTGTAGCACTAGCCCCATAAAAACGAACAGCGGTACGGCCATTAGCACCGTATTTTCCATAATGGACTGAATTCGATATGGCATAAAAGCAAACATCTCGATGCCTTCAGCCCAAACACCAAAAATCAGCGCGATACCACCAAAAGTAAAGGCAACGGGAAATCCCAATAGAAGCGCAAAGAGCGCAACAAAAAACATCACTATACCGATCATAATGACTTCCTTTTACGACTTACCGTTATTACCGGCATAGATGAGATGAGGGTTGACAATTTTGTTGATTGAATGAAGTAACAATCCAATACCACTCACCGCCATAAAGAAAAATGACAGCGGAATCATCGCTTTGATAATCCAACGATATGGTAAGCCACCTGGGTCACCAGACGTCTCGCCTAACGCGTAACTTTCCTTGGCGAAATCAATACCAAACCAAGCTACCAGTAGGCAAAAAGGGAATAAGAAAAATAGTGTGCCTATGATGTCGATGATGGATTGTGCTTTGTAAGATAAGCGTTCATAAAAAATGTCGACGCGAACATGGCCACCGGACTTAATTGCGTAAGGCACACCAAGCAAGAACACGGCAGAGAATAGATGCCATTCCATTTCTTGGAATGCGATAGACACATCATTAAACACGTAACGCATGACAACGTCGTACACAACGTTTGCTAACAACAAAATAAACAGGATGCTGGATAACCATCCGAGAAAATCGCTAAAGCGGTTAAATAATCGCTCAATATAAATAAGACTTCTCATTCCGAACTCCGTGGAACGTTTAGATGCGCTCCGCTATAGTGCGGAGCATTCATTATGAAGTTTTCTTGGGCTTCGATAGCAGGCTAAACCTCTTGGCATCGCCTGCTTCATAAAGTTATTGTTGAGCTTGACTGTTTAAGTACGCTCGGTGCGAAATATCTGACCATGGTCGAACTTGATTCATATAGTTCGCTTGTGACTCTTGAATCTCTTTCGCCAAAGCATCTTTTTCTGCATGTTCTTTCAACAAACGATCGTTTGCTTCTCGCAACGCAGCTACGACTTCAGGTGGGAAATCTTTTACTTCAACATTTGGGTATTCAGACTTAATAGATGCCCAGTTTTTGCCGCTTTCGTGTTTCGATTGCGTGTACATATCGTAAGCGGCCGTTTTCATGGCTACTTGCAAAATCGCTTTTAGATCATCAGGTAGACGGTTCCAGGTGCGCTTGTTAACGAGGAACTGAAGCTCAGTCGCTGGCTCATGCCAACCTGTGTAGTAGTAAGGCGCGATTTTGTGGAAGCCCATACGTAGATCCAGCGATGGACCAACCCATTCCAAGGCATCAATTGTGCGACGCTCTAGAGAAGTATATAGCTCACCAGGGGCGATATTCGTTGGCTTGGCACCTAACTCAGCCAAAATCTCACCAGCAAACCCTGGGATACGCATTTTCAAACCCTGTAAGTCCTTGACGGACTTGATCTCTTTTTGGAACCACCCGCCCATCTGAGTATCGGTATTACCGCCAGGGAAAGACATCAAGTTATGTGGAGAGTACACTTTTTCCATCAGCTCCATACCACCGCCGTAGTAAAACCATGCATACTGCTCAGTTGGCAACATACCGAAGGGCATAGAAGTGAAGTAAAGTGTGTTTGGAACCTTACCCTTCCAGTAATAAGACGCTGAGTGGCCCATGTCATACTGACCCGACTTAACCATATCAAACACCCCAAAAGGCGCTTTATGCTTGTTTGCGGAATCAATGCGGATTTGCAAACGTCCGTTGGACATCTCTTCCGCCATTTTGGCCATGTTTTTTGTGGTATCACCAAAAATTGGGAAATTAGGCCCCCAAGTTTCAGCAAGCTTTAAACGATAGACTTTTTCAGCAGCGTTTACAGAAGTCGCTGCGAGTGCCATCGCGGCAGCGACAGCGGTTGTTTTGAGCACTCGTTTTAAAGATTTTTGGATTAGACTCATCGTTCACGTCCTTTATCACCAAGGTTATTGTTGTCATCCATTTCATTAGGATTGGCTGTATTCGGTATAAAAGATGTAACAATGTTGTCTAATGCGAAATGGGCATGAACACGGAAGCGAGTAATTCATCAATAAGGCATTAGCCTAAGGTATTACGTATAAGTACGTAGGATAATCGTCATGACAAAAGACTGTTAATAGCAAAATCAATAAATTATATTTTTATCTATGAATAAAAATAAAAAACAATACGTACGTATTTTTCTGCCAAAAAATTTACATAGTATTTAAGAAAATGTGACAAACCACTTATTGGCAGTGTTAAAGTCAGTACTTAATACATTATTTCCAATGCCAAGATAAAAAAATACCTCGGCATCGGCCGAGGTATTCAATCCAGAACGGTAGCGGTAATTAAACTGCTTTGTAGATAACTTTGTTACCTGCTAACTGCTCTTTTTGAACTAGGTTTTCTTCAAGAAGCTTCTTTAGTGCGCCAGTAGCCCATGATGCCGCTTTAGTATCTTCTTGACCTGCAGCTAGACCGATGCCTTTAGGGTTAATACCTTCAGCATTCGCCATAACGATGTCTAATACTTGTTGTTGCTTAGGAGTAAGGGCAACATCAACTGTTTTCACTGCAGCTACTTTTTTATCAGCTACTACTTTCTCCGCAACAGCTTTTTCAGCAACAGAAGGTGCTACTGCTTTTTCCGCAACAGGCTTCACTGCTTTAGGTGCTGCAGCTAAGTTTGCTACTGTCGCTTTAATGCGTTTTTGCAGTTTCATCTGCACTTTACGCTTATGAGCAAGTCTCATTGAATATTTCTCCAGTTCACTGCATCTCAGCAGGGATGAAAATTTGAAGCGCGTTTTATACCAAAATTCACAAGCAATTTGTAGGTTTTAGCGGCGAAACGCGATGAAAAATGCGCTCAAAGCATAGAACGTCTACTATTTAATCAGATATTTTATGAACGGATTTATTGAATACTGGGTATAAAAACAGAGGTTTGTTTTATTTTAAATGCAAATCAATGCACATAAAGCTACCCACTTATTTTTGGACAAGTATTCGATGAGGTTATAAGCATGGAAACGCTGCACCTAACAAATTCACATTTCAAACCCGACTCCCCTATCAACAGAATACTTTTGTTGCTCGTTGCACTCATCACTTTGTTTTTGGTTGCCATTTCTCCGGGATGGAAGCAAGCCATGTTGTCGGTCATTTTGATGTCTGCAATCGTTGGTTTCGCCATCTTGATGATTAAGAAAAGCCAAGTCACTTTTACGCTGACAGCTTCTCACTTTCAGCAACACCTTTTTAAAGGAGGTTGGGTCGTCCGATGGCGAAATATTGAGTCAATCGGTATTTGTAGCTACCAACAGGAAGGGTGGCACCAACCGCTACCTTGGATCGGTATTCGTCTAAAACACTACTCACCCTACTTAAATTCAATCTGCCCTCGTATAGCGACAGAAATTCTCCTCAGCCAGCGAGCACTGCTTTACTTAGGCGCGAAACAAAATCAGTGTGAAGATAAGTTTGAGGATATGGTGCTTGACCCTAAACCGTATATAAACAGAGATGGGATTGAGTACAAAGGTTTGTTAGCGATGCTCGCCAACCGGATGAAGTATCAGAGAGGCTTTTATGGCTACGATCTATTTATATCAGCAAGTGATCTAGATCGTGAGGCTGAGGATTTTGTGGGACTGACTCGGCGATACTTAGCTGCCGCCGAGCCAGAATAATGCTTAGTACACGCACTTTTAGTAAAGCGGCATCTCGTCAGCAACGAACGGGTTAGTTTTACGCTCATGACCGAAAGTCGATTGAGGGCCGTGACCAGGGACAAACGTGACATCATTGCCTAAAGGCCACAATTTCTCTTTGATAGAGCTAATCAACGTATTGAAATCGCCTTGTGGGAAGTCAGTTCGACCAATGCTACCGTTAAACAAAACGTCACCCACAAACGCTAAACGCGCTTCTTCACTGTAAAGCACAACGTGACCAGGTGTATGACCAGGTGTGTGGAATACGTTCAGCACTTGATTACCAAAAGTGACAGTGTCACCCTCATTTAGCCATTGGTGCGGTTCAAACGCTTCTGTCAGTGGGAAACCAAACATTTGGCTCTGACCTTCCAAACCTTGCAACCAGAAGTTGTCTGCCTTGTGAGGGCCAACAATCTCTGTACCGCCAAGCAGTGCAGACAGCGGCTCCGTGCCACCTACGTGGTCCAAGTGACCGTGTGTTAGCACTAGGTTTACCACGTCAACACCCAGCTCTTTGATAAGCATAGCGAGCTGCTTTTCATCGCCGCCTGGGTCAACCACAATACCTTTCATGGTTTCGTCACACCAGACAATAGAACAGTTTTGAGAGAAAGATGTTACTGGAACAACTTGGTATTTCAGAGCCATAGATAACCTATACCGAATAAATTTGCGTGAAAACTGCCGCAACTATGACACTAAGGCCTAGCGACTTCAAGCTTTGAACTGTGGGTAATCGACGACGTTCTGAGACTAGAAACCTTGTCTCAACTAGCACTACCAGGAACGAACAGCTCCCGTATCGATATGAACAAAGTTACTACCTGGATAATAACCCACGCCACCGGCTTTTAGGCTTAATGCAGCATCACGAACCGTTGAAAGCTTCACGCCGTCTAAACGAAAATCAATGGCCTTCCCTTCCATGTGCATGCTCTTTTTCGCTACACGAGAAGATCCGTTGCGCAGCGAGGCGTTAGTGGCAGGAGAACGGTAACCTGAAATGACGATCACCTCTGCTTCTGTACCAATTAACTTTTGAATTTGACTTATTTGATCGAACAAGCGTCTATCCATGGGATGAACCTCATTTCGTCGATGGTCTCGACAAAACTCATTCAGCCTTTGCAGTTCATCATTAATGTATCGTTTTCCATCGAAATAGCATGTTTCGAGGATCTCTCCAGTATTAAGGTTGTTCATCGCCAGCGCACGTGGCTCGTCAGGGAGTGAAGCCCAAGAAAATGATGGCAGGGCAGACGCCAACACCACACCACCAGCGGTCATTTTAAGGAAATCTCGGCGGGAAAAGTTACGACTTACCATTTCAAAATACAGTGCTCAACAACTAGACAAGTCGTGGACATTAACCAAACACATTTGTCACGTCAAATGCATAAAACGCTCCATCTTGATTTTCAGATGCAGCAATTATTGCTTAATTATTGAACGAAAAGAGAATTCTTCGTTTTGTAAATTTTCCTTAAAGATTTCAACTGCGGTGATCGTACTTATAGATATCATCACGGTAGTAAAGCGTTCCCTCTTCCAACCATGCTGTTTGATAAATGATGTGTACTTGAATGCGCTCTCCCAAAGGAACTGACGTGTTAGACCGACGAGAACTTTCTCGCTTTTTCGCTAAACGTTCTTCCAACCCCTGAGTTTTGAACAGAAGTTCTGCTAACTGGTCTGCATGTTCTACACGAACACATCCTGAGCTGAATGCGCGTCTGTCCTGTTCAAACAAGTTCTTACTTGGCGTGTCATGCAAATAAATAGCTTGTGGGTTAGGCATATTGAACTTGTACAATCCCAGTGCATTTTGTAAGCCCGACGCCTGTCGCATACGATAAGGAAATGTTCTCGGATTCACCGTTGCCCAATTGATGGTTGTAGGGTCAATAATTTCGTTCGAAGTCCAAGACCGAATAATCTGAATGTTATGGTTAATCAAATACATCGGATTACGTTTTACTTTAGGAATAATGTCTTTAACCATGATAGTCCAAGGCACGTTCCAAGTTGGGTTGAGAATAACTGAATCCAGTGCTACCGACATGATGGGCGTTTTTCTTGATGCTCTCCCTACCACAACTTTAGACTCAAACAAGGGTTGACCATCATGCCAATACGTGACTTCGTATCCAGGCACGTTAACAAAGACAACATTATCCCTTTCTTTCGACCAAATTCTTGAACGCTCAGAATTCAACGCCAGCAGATGCAATCGCTCTTGAGGAGAAAAGTTGATCCATCGAATGGTATTCGGGCCGATAACGCCATCTTCTTTCAAACCATGAATACGCTGGAACTCTTTTATCGCAAGCTCTAATTGTTCGTCATATTCTTCAGTGACTAAATCCAAGTAAGAAACATCTACGCCTACGATCTCCATTCGCTCAATCAATAGGGGTCTGTTTTCTAATATATCGCCAACACGTGCTAGCCCAGTTTGTTGATAGGCAGGATATTGGTACTGAGAATGTTCCGATAGCGAAGAATAGGCGGAGTAGAAAGCATTATCTGTTTGTAATGGAGACCGGAGACTTGCCAAAAACTGACCAAGTTTGCCAACCGTAATCTCATTACTCAGAACCGATAAAGTATCGATGCTAGGAGCGGGTAACGTAACATGGGCTTTGTCTGTAAATAGCCAATTAATCCCTTCTTCGGGGAGTTGCTCAAGATAACTAAGGTACATCAAGAGTGAATCTGTCATCACTAAATCGAAGTCGAGATTATCTCCCTGCCACCTTACTTGGTTTATCCGGTGAAGTTGATTTTCGAATTCATCGGTGACATCCGCAAGTGCAACCAGGTTTACTTGAAAAAGAAACTGCTCAATATCACTTTCATTTTCCCAGTTCAAACGGTAATTGGTGCTTTGATACAGTTGATCAATCACCTCTGGATAATGGATCATTTTTTCTACAGACAGCTTTTGTACCGCTCCCTCTTGCTCGACTTGCGCTGAAGCTTCGAGAGAAACGACGGTGGAAAAGCTGCAAAACGGCACTAGAAGTGCCGTCATGATTAAAACCCTAGCAAACACTGAAATGATCCTTGCGCTACTTGCCATAATAAAAAGTATGGCAAATATCTCACAGCTTGCAGGTTTAAAATTAAGAATCTGATGCCGAAAACGACAACAAAACTCTCTATAAGTAATTACTCAATGATCTTTCTAGATAATTCTCGACCAATGGTTGTCCCATTGCACTCCGCTTGCGAAGGTACTTTTTGACTCCTCAGGTCTTTGCTCTACCACTTTTCCCGCCCCAGAACTGACTCGGAACTCATCGCCATAGACCACAACACCAGAGGCATCTGGTAACGCACTTAGCTCGACCAATTTGCCCGTAGATTTAGACCATATACCATAACAACTGCCCGGAGGCGAAGTGGCTAAGATCCATTCATCGGTTGCTGCAATACTCGCAACGTAGTGATTGAAACGCGCCCACTCTTCAGGATCAGCTTGTAGATCCTGCATCTCACCACCACGCGTGTGCATGGCGATCAAGGCTGGATACTCGTCCGGCTCACCACGATATTGTTGCCCACAAAGCACGGTTTCCGCACCATCATGAGCTAAATGGCGAATACTCAACTTATGATCCGGTAAAGACACTTGATCCAATAGCTCCCCTTCTTGTGAAAGGTAACTCAGACTCGGTCTCATGCTATCAAGATTGAGAGGTTCACGGCCATTAGTGTGTACGCCACCAACGCCAATCGCCAATGCGCCATCAGGCATCATGATCACTTCATGAGGGCCAAGGCCAAAGCCTGTTAACTCATCGATCTTTTGATATTGCTTCTGTACATCATAAACACCAATGATCCCGCGGCTTGTCCCCCTCTCCCCTTCTGTGGCAAATAGCAACGTGCCGTCATGGGAGTAAACACCATGTCCGTAAAAATGGCGATTTGGCGTTGCTAGTTGCAGTTTGATCATCTGCTCTGAGCGATAATCAAACACCATGAAGAAAGTACCAGGTCGACGACCAAAAACTACGGCGTGGCCTTGTTGGTTGGTTGCCACACCGTGACCACGCTCAGGAATCGGCAATGAAGATAGCGGCATACCATGCTCATCCGCCACCACCGCTGCATATTTATCTCGGCCAATGATAGAGCAGCCGATCAACGCAGGCTCACGTGAGCTTGTTGAAGAACAACCAAATGGCATCATAGGTGTAGCCGCCCCGAATAGAGCGGCTTTCAGCAAAGTTCGGCGGGTTTGATCAGTCACCATCGGTTGCATTAAATCCTATAACTACGCCAAGCTCGATTGCCACTTCTTCGTGAATCAGGTACTTCAATTGCTCTAGCTTATTGTATTGAGCAAGCACCATGCGATAGCCTTCTTTTGTTTGTAGTGCAGCAAACAAGCTCTTATCTTCTGGCCAAGTTTCTAACGCCATTTCAAACTGATGAACAACACGGTCTGCGAGATCTGCATGGCCTTGCTCTCTTAGTAGCGCATCTAGACCATTTCCGTTCGCAAAGTACAACGCTTCCATCCCTTGAAGGTTGGCTTTTAAGTTTGAAAGTGAGGTCTCTGAACGCCACGATTCTGAAAAATACGGGCGAGGCTTACCAATCTTCGCTAGCGGTCGGCTCAACTTCTTCATGCTGTACTCAAGCTGATTCGAGAGCAGTGAAATGTACTCAGATTCCCATTCCGTCATCTCTAGCGCTTTCCAAGGGTTCTCTGCCCAAGAATCCGCGATGATCTGCGCTTTGTTATCGAGGTTTTCTGCAATCGCTACGCCTGTCACACAGGTATTGCTATTGCTAGATAAGGTCGACGCTTTATCGTAAAGCAGCCATTCCAATGCACCTAAACCTTGCACGGTGACACTTTGGGTGGAGATACCTTCTGCACTCCAAGCTTGATCAGATTTCGTCAGTACAGACATTTTACGACCAGTGGTGTTCTTTTTATCTGGCCAAAACTGAACATTCCAGCTTTGCTCCAACGCCGTAGCAGGGCCACGTTCTTGACCTTGTAATGCCATCCACGCAAGCATCGTTTGATGCCATTGCTGTTTTACTTGTGCATCATCTTTCGACTCTGATGCGCAGTAATCCGCGAAGCGCTGTTCAAGTTCTGTGGTTTGCGCTAAAAACGTCTGAGCTGATTGAAACTCAACCTCGTACACGCTTTGAGAAATATGACTTGTACTCTCAGGCTTGGCTGAGCTCGAACCGATGGTCGATTGGCAACCAACCAAACTTAACGTTGCGGCAATCGCACTCACTAACAGTGTTTTTTTCATGGTTGCTTCCTTATAGAGAGTTCAGAAACGCAATGAGAGCATCACGTTCTTTTTTGTTCAGAGCTAAAACATTTTGTTTCGCCGTTTCAGCTTCGCCGCCGTGCCACAACACCGCTTCCATCAGGTTACGAGCGCGGCCATCATGTAGAAAGTACGTGTGTCCGTTTACTTCTTCGGTATAACCAATACCCCACAACGGTGCCGTTCGCCATTCACGGCCGTTTGCTAAGTATTCCGGACGGTTATCGGCTAAGCCTTCACCCATGTCGTGCAGAAGCATGTCGGTGTATGGATGGATAAGCTGCTCAGAAAGCGCTGGTAACTCTGGTCGCTTCGCCGTTTTAACACTGGTTTTATGGCAGCTTTCACAACCAGACGCAGCAAAGATTTGCTGACCAAGTTTCACGCTAGGCTCATTGATGTTACGGCGAATAGGTACGGCTAAGTGTTGGCTGTAAAACTCTACGAAGTCGAGAATATTTTCACTCACTTCAGGTTTGCCGCCATTTGGCATGTCGTCACAAATGCTTTGTTTCGAGGTACAGTTTTCATTTGGGAATAAATGGCTCGTAAGACCCACATCACCATTAAATGCTGCTGCATTTTGCTGCATTAGCGTCGGTTGTCCTGCTTTCCAGCCAAAACGACCAATCGAGAAGTCGTCCTTTTCAATATCCCACACCTTATTGACTTTGCCTGAGATACCGTCTTTGTCGGCATCTTGTTCATCAGCCCAAGCAAGTAGCGTTTCGTCGGGAATACTCTCCAACAAACCAAGGCCGATCATTGGTGGTGCCACGCGTGCTGAGAACTCGGTATCTGGGTGCATATCGCCGTAACCCAGATCGGTAATGTTCAAATGAGGTTTTCTTAGCGTCACCGTCGTACCGTCTTTAAATTTCACTGGGACATCGGTGTAAGTGATTTCGATTTTGCCTTCTGGCGTTTGATCTTGCAGAGCGAAATCTTGAAGCTGGCCACCATAAGTCGGCTCAGGTATGCCGCCATCTTTGATGTAAGCTTTCTTTTGTTCTGGCGTCATCGCAGGAATGCTTAAGCGCACTAACATAGACACGGCATGTAAATCATCTTTCTCTGGCGGATGACCACGACCGTCTTTGATGTGACAATTCTGACAACCATTGGTGTTAAAAAGCGGGCCTAAGCCATCACGAGCGTCCGTTGACGCTGGCGCTTGTACCCAAGGGTTACGGAAAAAGCTGTTACCTACGCTAAAGTCGAGGCGTTTGCTCATTGGCAAGTTAGCAGCAGGAAGAGAATAGGCATTCGCGCCGTCTTTTTTAACACTGGTTTTGCCACCGGACTTAACATCGTAAGCCATGGCAGAAGAAGAAAGGATCGCTGCTAGCGCAGAAATTAGGTATGGTTTCATATCATTGCTCTACATAGACAACAAGGGTGATAACAACGAGCTCAAACGGCAAAAGGGCTCACAAAGAGCCCTTATTTATTATGGTTTTCTTATTAAAACTCGTGGTCAGCAGTATCAGGGCTTAGGCTATCGATGCCGACAATGCTTGCCGCGCGCTCAATCGCACCGGTTTGTGCTACCAACGACATGATGGTGTCGTTTACTAGCGCGTTGCCCTGTGCGTTACCCGCTGCAATAAGTTGGTCAAAGTGCTGGTTGTTCTTCTCTGCAGAAGTCACTAGCTCACCAACTTGGCTAAGTGTTGTATCAAACTGTTTTTGAATTTCGCTCGCCGCTTTCTTATCTTTTTGAGCAACAAGATCAGCAATACTTGGACCAGATAACTCTTTGCCGTTTACACCTTTGTATGTACCTGTGTAAACGTTGTAGATGCCTTGCTCATTGTAGTAGTGAGAATTATGCGTGTTGTCTGAGAAACAATCGTGCTCGTCTTCAGTTGAGTTCGCTTCTAGTGCCACCTTCATGCGCTCACCCGCTAGCTCACCTAGAGAAAGAGAACCCATGCCGAATAGCATCTTACGAAGACCATTATCAGCAGATTCGTTTAGTAGCTCTTCACGGTAGTTACCTTTCACTTCAGCAGACCACTGCTTTTCCATCCACTCAAGGTCTTGAACCAGTAGATCAGCGGCTGCTTTTAGGTACTCACCACGACGGTCACAATGACCATTCGTACACTCAGAACCGACAACGAAATCAGTGTAAGCACGTTGACCTGCACCCGCGTTAGTGCCGTTTAGGTCTTGACCCCAAAGCAAGAATTCAATCGCGTGGTAACCTGATGCAACGTTTGCCTCAGAACCGCCTACTTCGTTTAAATCTGCTAGTAATTCTGGCGTAATTTTTGAAACGTCCAGTTTAGAAGCGCCAATCTGCAGACTTGTGTTTGCGATGATGTTGGCAGCCGCGCCCTCGTTACCCAATTCGTATTGGTAATCAGCTGCTACGTAATCAATCAGACCTTCATCAAGTGGCCATGCGTTCAGCTGACCTTCCCAATCGTCAACAATCGCGTTACCAAAACGGAAAACTTCAGACTGTTGGTAAGGCACGCGAGAATCTAGCCAAGCTTGTTTTACTTCTTCAAGCTTTTTCGCTGATGGTGATTTTAGAAATTCGTCGATTTTTACGTCAAGCGCCTTCGCTGTTGTTACTGAATCAGCAAACACAGCATGGGCAACGTCCGCGTAATGTTCGACTACTTGTTGTTTAGTTACAGTGGCAGCAACGGTAGAACCACTGGCAATGAGGAGTGATGCAGCAATAGATTGGACTAAAACTTTTTTTGCATTCATCTGAAGCATCCTTGTTGAGCTTTTCAATTATCGTATTGGTAGTGCTAATTATTCTTATTTGCACTTTAGTCTCGAGATAATACAAATTTACAATTTATTTGCAACTCCAGATACAAAAAAACCTCATAAAAATGAGGTTTTTCACAGACTTTATTGTCAGTTTTATCTTTAGGATTAAACCTTTAGGTCATGTTTTCCGTGAGAGACTTTTGCCTTCAGATAATTTTCGTTGCCATCTTTGATATGTGCAGAGGTATTGACAACCTCGCCAATTTCAATTCCGTACTCAGATAACTCACGGATTTTCTTAGGGTTGTTCGTCACAAGGCGGATCTTATTCACGCCTAAAGCTTCTAGCATTTGTGCTGCTTCTGTGAAATCACGCAGGTCATCATCAAAGCCCAAATGGTTGTTAGCTTCGTACGTGTTCATGCCCTGGCTTTGTAAGCGGTATGCATCGATCTTATTGTACAAACCAATACCACGACCTTCCTGACGGAGATACAAGATGATACCACCGGACTCGCCCATGCGATTGATCGTCTCTTCTAGTTGCTCACCACAGTCACAGCGTGAAGAGTGGAACACATCGCCTGTCAAACACTCAGAGTGCATACGAACTAAAGGCATGTCCTGAGTTTGGTCCGCTTGTTTAAAGATAATAGCAACATGCTCTTTGTCTGTCTTCAGACCATGGAAAGACAGAATTTCGGCATCAATGTTACTTTTTGCCCCGACTTTAAAATCTACTCTGGCACGTACTTCCGCCATATCTATACTCACTCGATTTATTGCTTGATGCGCTTGGTGCGTTTTCGTTATTGCATTCATGGGATTTACTCGTTGCTCTTCAACTATGGGGACTGATACCGCATTTTGCAATATAGAGATCACAATTGAGGGCAGTTATCCACTCAAGACAGCAAAAGAGAAACACTCTCCAACTGAACAATTGTTATATTATAACAATTTAAAAAAACTACAATAAAAAACCCCAGACAAATTTTGTCTGGGGTTTCAAGAAGGTCGTTTGGTCTATCTTTTAATGGGTCTGACTGCGCTTCCAAACGGCGAGTTCAATCCAAACTGCTTCGAGTTCTTGGATTTCCTCGTCGGTCAACACGGCGAGCGTTGAAGTAACTTGAGGCAGGTTCGGTGATTGCAATGCACGAATCTGCGAATAGAAGTCTTTTTTAAGTTGTAATATAACTGAATCCACTGCGTGCACCTATTTCGTTCTTTTATTACTTATCCAGCTCAAAATTTTTATTTTCTTTATACTGGAAACTTCATAAATTCGGAAAAATGATAACATTCTGCTTGTTAAGTGCACAATTTATTTTTAATAGTGGAATAACGGTCACATTAATTACGCTTCACCATTCGGATCGAATATAAGACAAAAAAGATCAAAAATAGCACAGGAAAGATCCACAACAGCGCCGTGGAATAATTTAATGGTGGTTGATACAGAACAATATTCCCATAACGAGCAACTAGATAGTCCTTTATTTCTTGATCTGAGCTGCCTTCATTGGCCATCGTATACACTTTCAACCTCAGGTCTTTAGCCGCTTGTGCATTAGACTCGACAAGGTTTTGGTTTTGACACTGCGGGCAGCGTAAGGTCTTGGCTAACGAGGTTGCACGCTGTTGCACTTCAACAGAATGAAATTCAAACAGATCAACATTCTGTTCTATATCCGCACTTCTCGTGGAAGGAGAAAATAGTATAAATAGGATTAAAGTGAGGAGAAGATTATTAAATCGAAACATTCAAGTATCCTGAAAATATATCGTTCCATTTATCTGCCGTTAGCTCCCCACGATATTTGATCAATATACTACCATTTTGATCAATCAAGTAAGTTTCCGGCGTTCCGATAACACCTAGCTCCACAGCAAGCTTTCCATTAGGGTCACTAATTACTTCAATATATGGATTTCGTTTAGAGCTCAAATATTCACGAGCGGCTTGTTTTTGATCTCTATAATTCAGCCCAATAATAGGCACACCGAGTTCTGCTAACTGCAATAACTCTTCATGCTCTCGTTTGCATACTCCGCACCAAGATGCCCAAACATTCAATAATTTATATCCGTCGCTTTTGAACAACTGCTCAGAAACCATGTCATCAGAGATCAGAGAAGTAGAGCGAAAATTAGGTGTCTCTAAATTTCGTTGTGGGGACAATTCAACATGTGGTCGCTCAGACAAAGCCACCGCAGTTACTACAGCAAACACGGCAACAGCCACAACGAGACCTGCGAGTTTAAGCGTATTTCTCGATCGCATTGATAGCCTCTCTCCTTTTCTTTAAGCCTGTTAATAGCGCACCAAACACAGCTAGTAGCCCGCCAGACCATATCCACCAAATACCTGCGCGGTACTGAACTTTAATCGCATAAGCATAAGTATCGACTTTGTCACCCAATGTCACGTAATAATCGCCATGCCATAGTGAACGAATCGCAGGCTCGGTCATATTCATCACTCGCACAGGGTAATGACGCTTTTGCGGGTTGAAATTGAGCATGCGGCCATCTTCCAAGTGCAAGGTGATCTGTCCTTGTTCCGCGGTGTAGTTTGGCCCCACCAGCCATTCGATACCATGATAATCGATAGTGATCCCCGCTCTTTGTTGAGAACTGCCAGGTTCGACACGTAAATTGTGTTCATATGAGTAGTGACTGTTGAATACAGCCCCACTCACCGCCAGTGCAAAACCGATATGTGCCATCACGATTGGCATGAGTTTACGCTTATTGGAGCAGCGAAACAGCATAACGAGATGCGCCACAATCACCCAAGTAGCCAACGTTATGGTTAACAATACTTCGAAATGCAGTGCATTCACTGAGAACATAAACCCGATCCCAGAGACTAGAGATAACGCGATACTGATCGCGATATCACCGCTTACACTCGGAACTGTGCCTTTTGTCCATTTCAGCACTGGCATGAATGCTAAGGCAATCAGAGCCAGTATGCTTAATGGGAAGATCAGACTATTAAAGTAAGGTGCGCCAACTGAAATGTTCCCTAAACCGAGCAGTTGATAAACCATCGGATAAAAAGTGCCAAGAAAAACGATGGCAGTCGCAATAACCAGCAGCCCTTTGGCGATATAAGCAGTGTAAGCTCGGCTCGCTAGAGATTGAAGTTTGAAACGAGGGAGTTGTTCTCCTCGCAAAATCAGTACGCCAAAAGTGATAATGACAAGCAAGCTCAATACACCAATCAGCACCAAACCTTTAGTTGGGTCCACCGCAAAAGCGTGCACTGAAGTCAGCACGCCAGAGCGCACCACGAATGTCCCTAAAATGCTTAGGCTGAACGTAGCAAACGCCAGTGCATAGGAGCTCCAAATTGCGCCTCTGTTACGTGTTGCGACAACACCGCTGTGCAACAAAGCAGTACCAGTAAGCCAAGGGAGTAGAGAAGCGTTCTCCACAGGGTCCCAAAACCACCAGCCGCCCCACCCTAGTTCATTGTACGCCCACCATGATCCCACCAAGATACCCAACGTGAGCGTTCCCCATGCAAAAAACGCTGCGCTTCGAGCGACCACATACCAATCGCTCATCGGTTGTTTACCCAATAGCGCCGCTAATGCAAAAGCTAATATTGCTGCGTAACCGACATAACCGAGATAAAGCAATGGTGGATGAATGATAAGCCCAACATCTTGCAGCATAGGGTTTAGATCTCGCCCTTCCGACGCCAATACTTGGGCATACTCGAACGGGTTAGAGGTCATTAACGTGAACCATGCAAACGTCCCAATCAGAACGTTCATGATTCCTAAACAGTCACAAGTATATTGGGCATTGAGCGGTGACTTAAATGCAATAAACGACGCCCATAAACTCAGGGTGACGACCCAAAACAACATGGAGCCTTGGTGCCCACCCCAAGCGGCAGCAATTTTGAACGCCACGGGAAGTTGACTGTTGGAATGCGTAACAACATATTCCAACGCGAAGTTGTCTTGCACGAAGCAGACGATCAGAAGTGCTAAACAAATGATGGAAGCTAAGCTAATGATGTGGGACATAGCGACTTGATGCGGCAATGTCGCCTTCTTACCCATAGCACGACGTAGCCAATGCAGAAGCGATGCACAAGTCGATGTTACAGCCACCAATATCAGTAAGAAGAACCCTAGCTCAGCCTCCATTTTTCCCCCTTACACTATGGTCATTTGACCGGCATAGAGAATGAAAGTACGCAGCATAAGTACGCCAACCAAGCTCAACGTCGTGACCACAAAAACGTAACTGCCTTTGTGGCGCACTTCTGAAGGCGTTAACCAATTGAGAGTCAAAGGCGTAATCATGCCGATGAACACTACTCCAACCCAGAACCATTGAGCCCAGAACCCACTCGAAATTGCATTCCAAGCCGCGACTTCGTTCTGACCACCGCTGAAGATCAATCCAGTAAAGAAGGTCACTAAGACAAACAGCTCAAACAATACTACTGGGCGTTCAAATCCGTGTACCCAAGACACACTTGGGCTGCTGGTCGACTCTTTAAACACCAAGATACCGAACATCAAGCATGCTGCTGCACCCGAGGACAAACTAGAGAACAAGAACAAGATTGGCAGTACTGGATTGTTTAGCATCGGGTAAGTCTTCAACGCAGACAATAGAAAGCCGGTGTATGCCGCAAGCACGATAGCTAAGAAGCCCAAGAACAATTCAATGGCGTTGTTGGCTTTCCCCGCCTTAATTAAAATGCCGTCAGCAAAATCCAACAGTTTGCTTGGTAACTTCCCTTCACAGAAGCTGATGATTTGATGGCGGAAGATAACGCCGATCCAAACAAACAGCACTAGCATGTAAACTTGGAACAAGATCACGCCCATCGACATTACCGACGTTGGGTTGTAGTAGATCATGATCTTCCAAAACTCTAAAGGCTTGGTTAAATGGAAAATCAAAATTACCAACCCAGCAATGATGCCAAATGGTGCGAGCCAAGCCATCGCTTTCATGATGCCGTTGTTTGCGGGATCACCTTCAATCACTTTGCGTTTTAAATAGATAGAAATCATCACCGCACCTGCTGACATCCCAGCAAGGAATAAGTAAATCGCGATGATCCAATCCCAGACTAACGAGTCAAAGTGGAATGCACTTTCGAAGCCGTTCATGATGACACCTCCCCTTTGCTATGCGGAATTTTGTACAGTTTAGGTTGCGTACCTAAATGCGATTTATCGCGATAGACAACATGGCTTTCGATAGCTTTGCTCACCTCGCTAGTTGGATCATTTAAATCACCAAAGATGAGTGCTTTTGTTGGGCAAGATTCCACGCAAGCTGGCTGCTTACCTTGCGCTAGGTTGGTATCACGGCAGAAGTTACATTTATCCGCAGAGTGATCGACGGGATTAAAGAAGCGCACTTGGTAAGGGCAAGCAGCAAGGCAATAACCACATCCGACACATTTATCTTTGTGTACATCCACGATGCCGGTCGCTTCATCTTTGTATGCAGCGCCTGTTGGACAAACGTATACACATGGTGGGTTATCACAGTGCTGACAGGATTCGCGAGTAAACTGGTATTCCACATCTGGGAATTCGCCAATCGGTTCACTGCGATGAATTTTAAGTCGCGTTACGCCTTCAGGGACTTTATTTACTTCGCGACAAGCATCGGTACAAGCGGTACAGCCAATGCAGGCATTTTCATCATGAACCATACCCATGCGTTTCGCTTGTTCACGGTTGCTGGCATGAAGAGAGGAGCTAACAACGGAAGTGCCTGCAACGCCTGTAGTTAAAATCAACGCGCCGCTGCAGGCTAAAAAGTTTCTTCTCGAACATTTCATGCTATCTCTCCTCTTCTTTGGCAAGCTCAGGTTCGACGGCAAATTCAGAGTGACAATCCACACACTGCTTGATCAGTTGTTTTCTGTCGTACGACAACGCTTTGGTTTTCGCTGCGTGTACATCGTGGCAATTTGAACAAGTGAGGTTTTTGGCGTGCACATCGTGCGTCCAGTGGCTTTCTCTCAGTTGTGTCGGTGCATGGCAATCCACACATCGGCTGTTGGCTTTAAGAATCATGCTTGGATCAAGGAACACTTTGTCGTGTACCTCTTTCGATTGCGCGGCAGAAAACTTAATCACATCAGGCGCGCCTTCACGGTGATCAGGGCCGATGTTGCTATGGCAGTTAGTGCAATTGAGCTGCTTACCTTGACTCAATAACGCTTGCGAATCATGCGATAGATTCAGAGTCTCTTTGGCGTCCTTATGACATTGAAGACACTTGTAGTCTCGGTCACGGATCAACTCGACTTGATGACGCTCAGCTTGAGCACCTTCAATCGGCTCTGAAGAAGTCGCATGGGCGGCGATGGAGAAACCATAGATGGCAAAGACGAAGAGAAGTTTCAGCATTGTATCTATGGTCAATTTTATATTGCCCATATTGTTCTTTCCTTAGCTCGATAATAATTGATAACTATTCTCAATTATTTATTTGAGCGACAATTAATTTCCTCTGAAGATATTTTTTAGATCTTCAAATGACATCAATTCTTATTTCGGAAAGCCACAACGCTAAACCTATATTTATAATACCTCTATTATTCATAAGGGGTAGAAACACCTGCTCAAAAAGCGAACTAAATCACCCTATTTTTAAAAAGGTTAAAACCCCAAAGCATTGCAGAACAATAACTTAACAACTACCACTTTAGGGGTATATAAATTCAAACATGACTGAGATCACTGGTGTAAATTGATCTAAAACAAGACAAGATTCACTCACTATTTCATCTATCCAATTAAGCAATATTATTAATCGTAGATCTCCAGTTCTTATTTGGAATAGCTTCTCACAACGCTGCTAATAAAAACGAATATGGAGATAACACCGTGAGCATAAAACACTGGATGAGCGCACCTATTGCGGTTGCGACCTTATTCGCCAGCCAATTATTTTTGGTCGGCGCTCCGTTGGCGGCAGAAGAAAAAGGCCTCATCGATCCTCGTAACGATGTCTTTGAACAGAACCACCCTGATCAATACCATTCTTGGAAAGCAACATCCGAAAGTGAGCACATTGAAGATGCTCTAAGTGAAGACCCAAACATGGTTATCCTGTGGGCTGGTTATGGCTTCGCGAAAGACTACAACAAAGCGCGCGGTCACTTTTACGCACTTGATGATGTTCGTCAAACCTTACGTACCGGCGCACCGACTGATGAAAAATCCGGCCCTATGCCGATGGCGTGCTGGAGCTGTAAAAGCCCAGACGTTGCTCGCGTGATTGATGAACGTGGTGAAGACGGTTATTTCGAAGGTAAATGGGCACGCTTAGGCTCAGAAATCGTCAACCCTATCGGTTGTTCCGATTGCCACAACACAGGCTCTGAAGCCTTCAAGAAAGGCGAACCTGCGCTAGCACTGACTCGCCCATACGTCGAGCGTGCTTTTGATACTATTGGTAAAAACTTTGATGAACAATCTCGCCTAGATAAGCAAGCATCGGTCTGCGCTCAATGTCACGTTGAATACTACTTCACCGGCCCGACTAAAGCGGTTAAGTTCCCATGGGATATGGGCACCACCGTTAATGACATGGAGAAATACTACGACGCGTTGAATTTCAAAGATTGGACGCATGCAGTATCTAAAGCTCCGATGCTAAAAGCACAACACCCGGGTTACGAAACATGGCGCGATGGCATCCATGGCAAAAACAAAGTGGTGTGTGTGGACTGCCACATGCCTAAAGTAACCAAAGCAGACGGCACGGTGTACACAGACCACAAAGTGGGTAACCCGTTTGATCGCTTCGAAGACACCTGTGCACAATGTCATACCCAAACTAAAGAGCAGCTACAAGGCATCGTTTCGACTCGCAAAGCACAAGTATTGAACATGAAGCTAACCGCCGAGAAGCAAATCGTAGCGGCACACTTTGAAGCAGGCGCGGCGTGGAAAGCAGGTGCAACAGAAGCAGAGATGGAACCTATCCTACAAGATATTCGCCATGCACAATGGCGTTGGGACTACGCAATTGCTTCTCACGGTGTTCACATGCATGCTCCTGAGGTAGCACTAGAAGTCCTAGGTACTGCAGTTGACCGCGCCGCTGACGCTCGTACCAAATTGGTTCGCTTACTGGCAACCAAAGGCATTACTGACCCTGTTCAAATTCCAGATATCTCGACCAAGGCCAAAGCACAACAAGCACTGGGCATGGATATGGATAAGATGAACGCTGACAAGAAACACTTCCTAGAAACAGTAGCGCCAGAGTGGGATAAAGCAGCAGCTGAACGCGAAGCCACGTATTAGTCTAACTCTCAGAGATTAATCTATAGATACAACAAGGGGCGTACTGAACGCCCCTTTTCTTTATTTCTTTGTTATCTTTATCTCTTCACCCTCGATTCTATCGAGAGTAAAAATCGAATGTACTAGCGACGAGGAAGCCTAGGTCTAGGTTGAATATTTGGACGTGCTTTTGGCATCTGCACATTTGGGCGAGCAACTGGGCGCTGGATCTTCGTTTCCGGCAGTGCTTTTCTTTGTTGAACCTTTTCTTTTACCGCTTTGTCTTGTAAAGCCGCTGGCTCAATACGCTCCGGACGATTCTCCCACTTGGTTTGAATCTCTTGCTTTTGCTCGTCTGGCAGTGATTGCCAATGATCGTCGAGTTGGCGTTTCATGTTATCGATATTGGCGGACATATCATCGTCTTTCCAATCTTCGACTTTGTCTTTGATGGATTGCTGTTGGTCTTCATCTAAACCATTCCACCACTCTTCCAGTTTCGCTTTGTATTCATCGTCGTTATCGCAACAGCCCGGATAGTAATAAATCCAGTAGTCGTCATGATCGTACCACCACGGGTCGTAGTAACCCGATGAATAATAAACCGTAGAGGAAGAGCCAGAATGATCGGAAGAGCTACAACCCGCCAGCACAGAGCCGCACAGCAAAACCAATATGCTTAGTGCTTTATTTTTCATTCGTTGCCCACCTTTCCCTCTATTGCTTGTTAAATTGTACGCTTACAACAGCTCTTTTGCTTTGTTAATAGAGTTAATGATTTGCACCCTATCTAAATTTGGATCATCAGAATCTAATAATAGTACCCAGGCATCAATCGCTTCCTGAAATCGGAATGACAGAAAATGATCATTTGCGATCAAAGACAAAGCGGCTTCATTGTGCGGTTCTATCTGCAAAGCTTGCTCCAAAAGCAAGCTAACTTCTTGCGTCATTGATTGCTGGTGAATGTAGTACAAGGTCGTCGCTTTTGCGGCAAGTTGCGTGGCACTGACTGGCTCAGTCAGCTGGATCGCGTAATCAAAACAAATCAGCGCGCCATCAAATTCCCCCTCTAGCAGGTAGCCCTGCCCGAGTTGGAACCACAATTCAGCGTTGTTCGGATCTTCACGCAACTGGTCTTGAATCTCTTTCATGATGTCACGAGCAGTCATCATTCGTGACATTTCCGCTTGTATTGGTTTAGGCGGAGTTTGATGCAGCAATAAGAAACTTGCACTGGTTATGACAAGCACTAACAGACAAAAGCCGAACCATTGGGTAGGTTTCACTTTTGATGCACTCAGTGATAAGAGGACGATGAACAAGCCCATCAAGGTGATGGCAACGAAAAACCAAACAGACATAAAGCAACCTATGAATAAAGATAACGCCAGTGTACTGGTTTCCGACTTTCATTGCGTTGATACAGATACAAAAAAGCCGAGCGTTATGCTCGGCTTTCAAATTTAGCGATTAAGAAGAAGCTTACTCTTCTTCTGAACCTTCAGCTGCATCATCTGCTGCTGGCGCTTCAGGAGCTTGACCTTCTGCGCTAGCCTCTGTTGCTTCTGCTTCTTCGCCTTCTGGCAATTCAACTTCTTCAACTTCGTCGATGCGTTGTAGACCAACTACTGATTCGTCTTCAGCTGTACGGATAAGTGTCACACCTTGGGTGTTACGACCAACCTGGCTAACTTCACCCACACGAGTACGTACTAACGTGCCAGCGTCGGTGATCATCATCATTTCATCACCTTCAACAACCTGGATAGCACCAACTACCGGGCCATTTCGCTCAGAAACTTTGATAGAAACTACACCTTGAGTGCCACGACCTTTTGTCGGGTACTCGCTAAGTGCTGTACGTTTACCATAACCGTTTTCTGTAACCGTTAGGATATCGCCTTCGTGCGAAGGAACAATAAGTGATACAACTTGGTCATTTTCAGCCAGTTTCATACCACGAACACCAGAGGCGGTACGACCCATAGGACGAACACCTTTAAACTTGATCTCTGGCTGACCATTCTCATCAAGAACTGGTTTACCATTTTCATCAAGTACTGGAATCTCTTCTGCTTCTTTAAAGCGAACCACTTTACCCGCTTTAGAGAACAGCATGATTTCGTTTTCGCCGTTAGTGATATCCACACCGATTAACGAATCGTCTTCACGTAGGTTCACAGCGATTAGGCCGTTTGAACGTACGTTTGCAAACTGGTTCAACGGCGTTTTCTTAACCGTACCGTCACCTGTTGCCATGAAGATGAATTTGTCTTCAGAGAATTCATCAACACGCAGAATCGCGGTAATGCGCTCACCTTCTTCGAGTGGAAGGATGTTCACAATTGGCTTACCACGCGCAGTACGGCTCGCTAGAGGCAATTGGTAAACTTTCAGGCGGTATGTCTTACCACGAGTAGAGAAACACAAGATGTTATCGTGGGTATTCGCCACTAGAAGACGCTCGATATGGTCTTCATCTTTCATCTTAGTCGCACTCTTACCTTTACCACCACGGCGCTGTGACTCGTAGTCGCTCAGTACTTGGTACTTAACGTAACCACCGTGAGATAGAGTAACTACAACGTCTTCACGTGCGATCAGCTCTTCCATGTCAATATCATGGCTCGCAGCTGTGATTTCTGTACGACGAGCGTCACCAAAGCCGTCACGAACCGCTTCAAGTTCTTCACGGATAACTTCCATCAAACGCTCAGTGCTCGCAAGGATATGCATGAGTTCAGCGATTTCTTCTAGAAGTGTTTTGTATTCGCCTAGAATCTTCTCGTGTTCTAGACCTGTTAGTTTATGTAAACGTAGATCTAGGATAGCTTGTGCTTGTTGCTCAGTCAGGAAGTACTGACCATCACGAATACCATATTCAGGCTCTAGCCATTCAGGGCGCGCAGCATCTGTACCAGCACGCTCTAGCATTGCTGAAACGTTGCCTAAATCCCAACCACGAGCGATAAGACCCGCTTTTGCTTCAGCCGGTGTAGGTGCCTTACGGATAAGCTCAATGATTTCATCAATGTTAGCAAGCGCTAGAGCTAAACCTTCAAGGATATGAGCACGTTCACGCGCTTTACGCAGTTCGAAGATAGTACGACGTGTCACAACTTCACGACGGTGATCAACGAAGCACTTCAACATATCTTTTAGGTTGAATAGCTGTGGCTGGCCATTGTTTAGGGCCACCATGTTGATACCGAAAGTGGTTTGCAGCTGAGTCTGAGCGTAAAGGTTGTTTAGAACTACTTCGCCTACAGCATCACGCTTACACTCAATAACAATGCGCATACCGTCTTTATCTGACTCGTCGCGCAGTGCACTGATGCCTTCTACTTTCTTATCTTTAACTAGCTCAGCGATCTTTTCGATCAAGCGAGCTTTGTTCACCTGGTAAGGAATTTCAGTGACGATAATGGTCTCTTTACCATTCTTCTCCACTTCGATGTCCGCTTTCGAACGCATGTAGATTTTGCCACGACCTGTTTTGTACGCGTCTACAATGCCTTTACGACCGCTGATAAGCGCCGCCGTTGGGAAATCAGGACCAGGAATGTAATCCATTAGTTCATCAATAGTGATTTCTTCATTATTGATGTATGCAAGACAGCCATCAATCACTTCGCCAAGGTTATGAGGCGGGATGTTGGTTGCCATACCTACTGCGATACCAGAAGCACCGTTAACCAATAGGTTTGGAATTTTAGTTGGAAGAACCGCTGGGATCTGCTCAGTACCGTCGTAGTTTGGTACGTAGTCTACGGTTTCTTTATCTAGGTCAGCCAATAGTTCATGGGCAATTTTTGCCATTCGAACTTCGGTGTAACGCATTGCCGCAGCAGAGTCGCCATCGATCGAGCCAAAGTTACCTTGACCATCGACCAGCATGTAACGAAGCGAGAACGGCTGAGCCATACGTACGATTGTGTCGTACACAGCACTATCACCATGTGGGTGATATTTACCGATTACGTCGCCGACAACACGGGCTGATTTTTTATATGGTTTGTTCCAATCGTTGCCTAGTACGTTCATCGCGAATAAAACGCGGCGGTGTACTGGTTTTAGGCCATCACGCACATCTGGAAGAGCACGACCCACGATGACTGACATCGCATAGTCTAGATATGAACCTCTAAGCTCATCTTCAATGTTTACGGGCGTGATCTCTTTAGCTAAATCGCTCATAGAGCCATTATCCCTCTATTATCTGATCGTAATTACGATACGTGTAAGGTGCAAAAATATAACACACAATTCATCACTTCGGCATCACTTTCCCTCTCCTTTTATCAGGTTGTGAGCTTGGTTATGAATCAAATGTCGAGAATTTGCACACTCATCCCATATCTTTCTGATTAGTGGTTATATTTCGGTCAATATTGAGCAAAATCGGACTCTTTACGCGGAAAAGCGAGGTAAATTCCTTTAACTACACAACGCGAAAATGCAGGTTTTAGAGTTATTGTCACTGGCACCAGTTCAAGAATGAACCAAAAACAATAGCTAGCGCTTTCAAAATTACAGGCACCTGTCTCGATTGCCGCGCCAATGGACTCTGTCATTGTCCCTTAACTAAGCACATCGAGGTTGTTTGGGTGTAAAACGTTGGAGTATACTGGCGCCCTCTAAAGGACTCAGATTGAATGCAATAAAACCAATTATGACTAAAGCACAAAACGTCGACCCAAGTGAAATTAAGAAATTCGAGGACATGGCTTCTCGATGGTGGGATTTAGAAGGCGAGTTTAAGCCGCTTCATCAAATTAACCCACTTCGTTTGAACTATGTACTTGAAAAAGCAAATGGCTTGTTTGGCAAGCGCGCACTTGATGTCGGCTGTGGTGGTGGCATTCTTGCTGAAAGCATGGCAAAAGAAGGCGCTATTGTGACTGGACTTGATATGGGTAAAGAACCATTAGAAGTCGCGCGACTACATGCATTAGAAACAGGTACTCAACTGACCTACATTCAGAGCACAATAGAAGACCACGCTATAGAAAACGCAGGAACTTACGATGTCGTGACTTGTATGGAGATGCTTGAACACGTTCCAGATCCTCTCTCCGTTATCCGCTCTTGTGCTGCGCTAGTCAAACCCGGTGGTCACGTGTTTTTCTCAACTTTGAACCGAAACATTAAGTCGTACTTATTTGCTATTGTCGGTGCTGAGAAGCTTCTTAAGATTGTTCCTGAAGGCACTCATGAGCACGATAAGTTTATCAAGCCAGCCGAAATGATGAAGATGATAGACCAAACTGACCTGACGGAAATGGGCATTACTGGGCTTCATTACAACCTTCTAAATGATAGCTACAAACTCGGTCGTAATGTAGATGTAAACTACATCGTTCATACTAAAAAATACTGAACGCTATTAAGTTAAAAAATGAGTTTTGTGATTGACATTTTTTAAAGAAAATGAATCGGAAGCGGTAGCACAAAGTTGCCGCTTTTTTTGTCTTTTTATGGCTAAAATTCGTGCTCTAGATTCCATTTTGACCAAGCCATTTTTCGTAGATAAAAACGGCCAAAGATCAAGGAAAATATTTTTGCATGCGGTTATTTCTAAACCGATCTCGAAACCGTACTTTTAACCATTCAAGTCTGCCCTTTTCTCATCGGTTAGTGTTCACTTACTGATTTTTTTCATTTTGTCAGTTATCCACAAGTCATCCCCGATCTGTACCTTGATAAATCAGTGTAATAGCACTATCTTGTAACCCGCAAACAAATGAACCCCTATATGTTGTGTTTAAGCGACAATATATAGATAGACTTTGATCACAAAGCCGCCGCAAGCTTTACTCATATTGCACATAAACAAACAAAAATACGGCTTTTATCAGTTTTCTTAGGGAAATAAAGCAGAATGAACCAACAACTTACCGTCACCAAGCGTGATGGCCGTAAAGAAAGTATCGATCTGGATAAAATCCACCGCGTTATCACTTGGGCTGCAGAAGGTCTAGATAATGTTTCGGTTTCTCAAGTAGAACTTCGCGCTCACATCCAGTTTTACGACGGCATCACAACGACAGATATTCACGAGACAATCATCAAGTCTGCGGCAGACCTGATCTCTGAAGAGACTCCGGATTACCAATACCTAGCTGCTCGCCTAGCGGTATTCCATCTGCGTAAAAAAGCGTATGGCCAATACGAGCCACCAACGCTTTATGATCACGTGTCTCACCTCGTCGATATGGGTAAGTACGATCAACATATTCTAGAAGACTACACAAAAGCAGAACTCGACGAACTTGATGCGTACCTCGACCATAAACGCGACCTAAACTTCTCATACGCGGCAGTTAAGCAGCTAGAGGGTAAGTACTTCGTACAGAACCGTGTTACGGGCCAAATTTACGAAAGTGCTCAGTTCTTATACATCCTTGTAGCAGCGTGCTTATTTGCGAAATATCCAAAAGCGACGCGTCTTGATTACATCAAACGTTTCTACGATGCGACATCGACATTTAAGATTTCTCTACCTACGCCAATTATGTCTGGCGTGCGTACCCCTACTCGCCAGTTCAGCTCATGTGTTCTGATCGAGTGTGGCGATAGTCTTGATTCTATTAACGCAACAGCAAGCTCAATTGTTCGTTACGTATCTCAGCGCGCTGGTATTGGTATCAACGCAGGTCGTATCCGTGCATTAGGCTCAGAGATTCGCGGTGGTGAAGCATTCCACACTGGTTGTATTCCGTTCTACAAGTACTTCCAAACAGCAGTAAAATGTTGTTCACAAGGTGGTGTACGTGGTGGCGCAGCTACTGTGTTCTACCCAATGTGGCACGGTGAAGCACGCTCACTAATGGTACTTAAGAACAACCGTGGTGTTGAAGAAAACCGTGTTCGTCACATGGACTACGGTGTTCAGTTAAACAAACTGATGTACCAACGTTTAGTTGAAGGCGGCAATATTACGCTATTCTCACCATCTGATGTACCTGGTCTGTACGACGCATTCTTCGAAAACCAAGAAGAGTTTGAGCGTCTATACGTGAAGTACGAGAACGATCCTTCAATCAAGAAAGAAACGGTTAAAGCGATTGAAATGTTCACTCTGCTAATGCAAGAGCGTGCATCAACGGGTCGTATCTACATCCAGAACGTGGACCACTGTAATACTCACAGCCCATTTGATTCTGAAGTTGCTCCAGTTCGTCAGTCGAACCTATGTTTAGAAATCGCACTACCAACGAAACCATTAACTAACGTTGAAGATGACTCAGGCGAGATCGCACTGTGTACGCTTTCTGCATTCAACTTAGGTGCTATCAAGTCTCTAGATGATTTCGAAGAGCTATCCGATCTTGTTGTTCGTGCGTTAGATGCACTGCTTGATTACCAAGATTACCCTCTACCAGCGGCATACAAATCGACTATGAACCGTCGTACGCTAGGTGTTGGTGTGATTAACTTTGCTTACTACTTAGCGAAGAATGGCGTGAAATACTCTGACGGTAGCGCGAACGGCCTAACTCACCGTACGTTCGAAGCAATGCAGTACTACCTATTGAAAGCATCTGTAGCACTGGCGAAAGAACAAGGTAAGTGCCCTTCATTCGACGAGACGAACTACGCGAAAGGCTTACTGCCGATTGATACGTATAAGAAAGATATCGACCTAATTTGTGACGAAGCGCTGCACTACGACTGGGACAGCCTACGTAAAGAAATTATGGAGCACGGCCTACGTAACTCAACACTGACTGCGCTAATGCCTTCTGAGACTTCTTCTCAGATTTCAAACGCAACTAACGGTATTGAGCCACCACGTGGTTACGTTTCAGTAAAAGCTTCGAAAGACGGTATCCTGAAGCAAGTTGTACCAGAGTTCACAGAACTTAAAGACAGCTATGAACTGCTTTGGAATATCGGTTCGAACGACGGTTATCTACACCTTGTGGGTATTATGCAGAAGTTTGTTGACCAAGCTATCTCTGCTAATACTAACTACGACCCGTCACGTTACGAGACTGGCAAGGTTCCAATGAAGAAACTACTTCAAGACCTGCTAACAGCGTATAAGTTTGGTGTGAAAACGCTTTACTACCACAACACTCGTGATGGCGCGAAAGATGAACAGAAAGACGCTGTTCAACCACAAGATGACGATTGTGCTGGCGGCGGTTGTAAGATTTAATCTTCCCGTACCTAGCGAACCCGTAAAGACAGACTATCGATAACCTCCCCCTTACGGGGAGGTTTAAAAGGAATTGAGGCATTATGGCTTACAGTACTTTTAACCAAAAAAAGAATGACCAATTGAAGGAACCAATGTTCCTAGGTCAATCAGTAAACGTTGCACGTTACGACCAACAAAAGTTTGAGATTTTCGAAAAACTTATCGAGAAACAACTTTCTTTCTTCTGGCGTCCAGAAGAAGTAGACGTATCTAGCGACCGTATCGATTACAACAAACTGCCAGATCACGAGAAGCACATCTTCATCTCTAACTTGAAGTACCAAACGCTTCTTGACTCTATCCAAGGCCGCAGCCCTAACGTGGCACTGCTGCCGCTTGTGTCTCTACCAGAACTAGAGACTTGGATTGAGACTTGGTCTTTCTCTGAAACGATTCACTCTCGTTCTTACACACACATTATTCGTAACATCGTGAACGACCCTGCTGTAGTGTTTGATGATATCGTTGAGAACGAGCACATTCTGAAGCGTGCAAAAGACATCGCGCACTACTACGACGATTTGATTCAAGCGACGAATGATTACCATCGCTACGGTGAAGGTGAGCATGTCCTTAACGGTGAAACGGTTCAGGTTAGTCTGTACGATCTTAAGAAGAAGCTGTATATCTGTCTGATGTCTGTTAACGCATTAGAAGCTATTCGTTTTTACGTAAGTTTCGCATGTTCTTTCGCTTTCGCAGAACGCGAACTAATGGAAGGTAACGCGAAAATCATCAAGCTGATCGCTCGTGACGAAGCACTTCACTTAAATGGCACGCAGCACATGATCAACCTGCTACGTAACGGTCAAGATGACTTCACTTTCATGCAAATCGCAGAAGAGGCAAAACAGGACTGTTTTGACCTATTCAAAGAAGCGGCAGAGCAAGAAAAAGAGTGGGCAGAGTATCTATTCAAAGATGGCTCTATGATCGGTCTAAACAAAGACATCCTAAGCCAATACGTTGAATACATCACAAATATTCGTATGCAAGCGGTAGGTCTACCAGCAGCGTATCCAGAAGCAACAACTAACCCAATTCCATGGATTAACGCTTGGTTGTCTTCAGATAACGTTCAAGTTGCGCCTCAAGAAGCAGAAATCTCTTCTTACCTTGTGGGTCAAATTGACAATGAAGTTCGCGCAGATGACTTCGAAGGATTCGAGCTGTAATGGCAACACTCAAAATCAACAAACTGATCAGCATTGAATCCAACCCTTCCAATACGATTTTGGAAACAATGGAGCAAGCTGGCCTATTACCAGAATACAACTGCCGTGATGGGCACTGCGGCGCCTGTCGCTGCAAATTGGAGTCTGGTGAAGTGGAGTATGTTGGTTTTGCCATGGCTTACACACAAAGTGATGAAATATTACCTTGTATCTGTAAAGCAAAATCAGATTTGTCACTTAGCGGCGTTAACTACGCGATGAAAGAAAAGCAGCGCGCATAACGTTGACTCGACGGTATAAAATGCAAAAGCCAAGGTAATCACCTTGGCTTTTTTGTCTCTGTGTTTTGTCTCTCAGACTACTGTATAGAGCTTTGGTTATAAAGCACTGCTCGGGAGGTGCATCTCTTTAACTTTCTCTAAAAATGCATAATGCGCAAACATCGGTTTACGTTCTAGGTAGCGACGCAACAAGTCTAGTGCTGCCGTGCTGATCACTTTAACTTGATCATTGCGCTGATACTTTTTCGAGAGTTTATATAATGCTCCCCACTCGCCTGACGGTGTCGATAAAGCGACGGAAAAAACACCCTCTTCAATATGGCCAGTAACGAGTGATAAATCCGTCCCACACTTCTCTCGCGTAGCGCCAGCCAGAGCAAACGTCTCTGCTAATGGATCTCCGCTGTTGGCCATCGCTTGAGTCAGGCTCGGTAGTATCCAACCATGCCCTAGTTGCTTTTCAGCGTTTTCATCACCGTTTAGCCAGTACGTTAAGTATCCTCCGCTACTTTTTTCGGAGGTCGACACTGTTAGTCCTTTATCGACCAACAACTGGCCGACATTTTCAACCATAGGTAAGTCAATACTAACGGTATTACTCTCAAGGTGTTTATTAATTATCTGTACTAGTTTCAAACGCTGTTCAATCTGATCTGAAGGACCAAAAAGTTTCACTTCAATAAAAGGCAAGTAAGAGCGATACCCTAGCTCATAGCCTTGAGGAAGTTTTAGCTGATCTAGCTTATCTGAAATACCGGATTCAGACAGACCAAACGTGTAGATTCGGCTACAACATGAACCTTGAACATCTGGAAACACTCTTCTCAGATCGGGAAGAATTTGCGTCTCTGCCATGAGCTTAAATTCACTTGGTACACCCGGTGTGAAATAAAAAATGGCATCATTAATCAGCATTTTGAAACCGCAAGCAGTGCCTATCGGGTTGTCCAATATCTCTGCCGTTTCTGGCAGCATTGCTTGCTTTAAATTACTGTCCGGCATAGGGATGCCACGTCGAGCATACAAACTTTCTAGATGCTGCAACCACTCTCTGAATAGCACCAGTTTACAATCGGCGGCTCTCGCGGCGGCGGCAGCACTCATGTCATCCGTTGTAGGGCCTAAACCACCATTAACAATAACCACATCGTTGTTAAAGCTGAGCATTAAAAACTCTTCAACCAAACTCGATAGGCTATCACCAACCGTTGAGCGCTTTGTTAAGCCAAATCCATGTTGATAAAACAGGCTAGACAACCATGCCGCATTAGTATCAACAATATCACCTTGGAGGACTTCCTCACCAGTACTAAGCATTGCTATTTTCACAACTGACTCCTGAACGTAAGCACAATCCTATTTTCGTTATAGCGCTTATTTTTCTTTTTATTTGGACAAATCTCGCCGAGGTTTGTTGGGACTAAATAAGGGTCAAGTGTTTAAATGATTGATGTTTTGAGGGATAATTACGAGCCCGAACATACACCATTAACTCGGAGACCTTTGTGTCAAAATCATCCATGTTCAAGACGACTCTAACAGGCCTTTGCTTGGCTTCGTCAGCGCTTGCGCAAGCAAGTCACTATGACCTAAGCCGTCATACAGAGTTTTCTTACACACCTGATTGCTTGTCAGGTTACTGCGAAACGACGACTCTGTACACCTTCGAGGCTCAAAATCGCGGTGTTATGTATGAACAGAATAATGATGATTCGCTAAACCTTGACGCAGGGCTTCAGCCTAAACATCTCATCATCCCTCAAGATAAAGACTGGGATTATCTGATGGGTCAAACCTACACCATTCTAGGTCTCAGTATCGCGACCGTAGGCATGATGACTTTTCTTCCAGAAAGTATCACCAAATGGGACGAAGAAGACCGTGACATGAGTAAGTTGGGGCAAAAGTGGAAAGATAATGTCTCTGACGGCCCCGTTTGGGATCGTGATGAACATGTCCTCAACTACATCATGCACCCATATTTTGGCGGCGTTTACTACACGGCAGCACGTCACGCTGGCTATAATGAATTTCAGTCGTTTTTGTACTCCGCAACTATGTCGACGTTCTTTTGGGAGTATGGCGTAGAAGCGTTCGCAGAAGTACCGTCTTGGCAGGATATTTTTATCACACCATTCTTTGGTGCTGTTGTCGGTGAAATGATGTTAACGGCTGAGCAAGACATTATTGCCAACGGCGGCGAAGTTATGGGCTCTGAAACCGCAGGTGATGTTTCGCTCTTCTTCTTAAACCCTGTTGGACATATTCATTATTGGGTAACTGATGCATGGGGCGGTAGTGCAGAACTACAATTCAATTCATCACCTTGGTTTGGAAATCAAGATGTTGCAAAATTCGCCATGGACGCAGGCGCAAACTACGACAGTCAATTTTATGGTGTCGAGTTAAAAGTAACCTTCTAATCCTAAGTTGATACTCGGTAAAAAGCAGCCTTACGATGGCTGCTTTTTTGTGCTCTGAACATTGTTTTAATTATTTGCATCACGAATTAGTGTTAAAAATTGACTTTCATCAAACATTACCTGCCCTTAGCACCTACACTAAATAAAAGGATTTATTCCAATAACTTAAGTAGCACGTTTATTCGTACTGCGTCCAAACCTTGATTCCAGGAGGGGACATTATGAACACCGTATTTATTGTTAATTTTGTCGGACAAGCGTCACCCGCCACGATTAAAGAGCTCGCTGCAATCACACACGAAAACGGCGGGAAATGGCTGATCAGCAAAGTAAACTTTATCGAAGACCAAGTTGCAGGTGTCATCAAAGTAGAGCTTCCAAGAGAAAATGCCGACATCGTTAAACAGGCGTTCTCTTCTTGTCAGACTCTTGTTGTTAGGTTCGTCGACTCTGAGCCTCATTCATATCGTGAAGACACTATCTTCCAACTTCGTTTAGATGCCAACGATAGAGCGGGTATTGTGAATGAAATTACTCACGTTCTCGATAATCAAGGTATCTCAATTTTAGATATGGATTGTCAGCGTGTATTCATTGCTGGAGGCGGAGGGGTAAGCTCTAGCTTATTCAGCGCTAAAATGGCGATAAAACTACCTAGCGAGCTAGAAATTGAAGACATAGCCAATGAGTTAGAATCTCTGAGTGAAGACACTCGTGTAATTGTAGAAAGCTAACTGCATACCTTTAACGCTTCCCCAATAAAAAGAGCAGCAATTCAGCTGCTCTTTGTCGTTCTAATACTCAATACGTTTTATATCACTGACCACTGAGACAGTGAACGTTTGAAATCAGAGTAGTCAAATTCATTCAGTTTTTGAATGTCACCATTCGAGCGTTCACAGTAGACCGACGGCATACGTAGACCGTTAAACCAGTTCAGTTTCACCATGGTGTAACCGGCACTATCTAGAATATGCAGACGCTGTCCTATCTCTAGAGGCTGTTCGAAGTTCGCCACGCAGAACTGGTCTCCAGCCAAACAAGAGCACGAGCCGATCACATACTCGTGTTCACCATTTTCAGATGCTTCAAGAATTGACGCTGGCTCATTGTAGATCAACGTATCTAAGCGGTGAGCTTCTGTGGCTGAATCGACAATCGCCGTCTTCTTTACGTTCTCAACGATATCAACCACAGTGACCACTAGGTCAGTCGTCTTGGTAATGATCGCTTCGCCCGGTTCTAGGTACATTTGCACGCCGTGTTTTTCAGCAAACGCTTTCAGCGCTAGGCCAAGCTTTTCGATGTCATAACCCGGCCATGTGAAGAACACGCCGCCGCCCATGCTTACCCAGTCCAGCTTATCTAGGTACTCGCCAAACTGAGCTGAAATAGCATCGAGTAAGCCGATAAACGCATCCACGTCTTTGTTCTCACAGTTCATGTGGAACATTACGCCATCAATACCATCAAAAATTTCCGGTTTGATGTGATCAGCCTGAACACCAAGACGAGAGAATTGACGCGCTGGGTTTGCTAAGTCTTGCCCTGCATAGCTCACACCTGGGTTTAGGCGCAAGCCAATCGATGCTTTGCCTTCGACAATATGACGATAAGCCGCTAGCTGTGACTGAGAGTTAAAGATCATCTTGTCACAGATGTCCGCCACATCGCGAACGTCATCTTCGCTGTAACCCACACTGTATGCGTGTGTCTCACCACCGAACGTTTCGTAGCCAAGCTTCACTTCAAACGGGCCAGAACTTGTTGTTCCGTCTAGGTAAGGCTTGATGATGTCGAATACACCCCATGTTGAGAAGCACTTCAGTGCTAATACAAGCTTCACACCAGAGATGTCTTTTAGCTGTTTTGCTTTCTCTAGGTTCTCAATCAGCTTGTCTTCATTGATCATGAAGTATGGCGTTTTTAGTTCGTTTTGTTGCATTTTGATACCTTACGTCCCTTCGCCTTAGCAAAGACACTATAAAATCGAACAAAGCCGACGCAAGTGCATCGGCTTAAACGTACAAATAAGAGTCGCTAAATTCTTACTTCAATTTATGGATAACAGGTTGTCCTGGCTCCAGTTCTTGAACATGCCAATCTAGACCAATAGATGGCATGGTTTCTAGGAATGGGTCTGGATCTAGCTGCTCCATGTTGAACACGCCTTTGTCTGCCCATTTGCCACGGAAGAACTGCAAAGCCGCAGTGATCGCTGGTACGCCAGTGGTGTATGAGATAGCTTGGTGTTCAACATCTTCGTATGCGACTTCGTGATCAGCGTTGTTGTAAATAAATACACTGCGCTCTTTACCATCTTTCTTACCTTGAACCCAAGTACCGATACACGTTAGGCCAGTGTAGCCTGGCGCGAGTGATGTTGGATCTGGTAGTAGTGCTTTTAGCACGTGCAAAGGTTGAACAACCGTACCGTCATGAAGCGTTAGTGGAACTGGGCTGAGTAGACCGATGTCGCGCATCACATTGAAGTAGTTTAGGTAACGGTCACCAAAGCCCATCCAGAATTCGATGCGTTTCGCAGGGATGAACTCTTGCATAGATCGAACTTCGTCGTGCGCCATTGAGTACACTTTGTGTGAGCCACAATTCGGGAATTCGAACTCAAGCATACGTGAGTGACAAGGTACTTGTTTCCACTCGCCGTTTTCCCAGTAGAACGAATCGCCTTGAATCTCAAGCATGTTCGTTTCTGGATCAAAGTTAGTTGCGAACTTCTTACCGTGGTCGCCTGCGTTTACATCCATTACGTCGATAGTATCGATTTCATCGAACAGATGCTTCACTGCGTATGCGGCAAACACCGATACTACGCCCGGATCGAAACCAGCACCAAGAATACCTGTAATGCCCGCTTCTTCAAACTTCTCACGGTAGCCCCACTGCCAATCGTAAGCTTGAGGTACTTGTTGGCCTTCAGAGCACAAGTCAACCGCAACAGATGTATCAAGGTATGACACTTTAGCTTGGTAACATGCTTCCATAATAGACATGTTCACCCAAGGAGGACCTGCGTTGATCACTAAGTCAGGTTGTACTTCTTTAATTAAAGCAACTAAAGAATCTACGTCGTCCGCGTTTACCGCTCGCGCTTCTAATTTCTTAGTTGAATCTTTCAGATTGTTTTTCTTCTGAATCGATTCGATGATTTTCTCACACTTACCTACGGTACGTGATGCGATTGTGATATCACCCAGAACGTCGTTGTTTTGTGCTGCTTTATGTGCAACTACCCAGCCAACGCCGCCTGCACCAATCTGTAGAATTGCCATAGTTTTCCGTTACCTTTGTTAAACTAGCTCTGCCGCTAGCGTATTGATTTTTGAGAGCAAAGATTCAAAGTCCGCCGTCGTCAGACACGGGTTCAAAATCGTAAATTTCAATGCAGTTTTATCGTCGACAATGGTTTCACCCAATACCGCGATACCGCGTGTTAACGCTTCTAAGCGCAACGTTTTGTTCAGTTCATCAAGATCCGCTGATTCATGTGTCGCGCGGAACAGAACCGTAGATAGTGATGGTTCAGCCAACAACTCAAAGTGTTTGTTATCTCGAATCATGTCCGCCACTTCAAGCGTCTGTTCAAGCAAATGATCATACATATCGCCTAGGGCTTTTGGCCCTACGCTTTGCATCGTCATAAACACTTTGAGCGCATCAAAACGCTTAGTTGTCGCAATAGACTTATCCACCAAGTTCGGTAGTTCGTCGTGTTCGCGGTTCAAATAGTCTGCATGGTGAAGCAGGAATTTAAAGTTAGACTTGTCATTTACCAATAGCGCACCACAACTGATGGTTTGGTAAAACAGCTTATGGAAGTCTACGCTGATGGAATGTGCACGCTCACAACCTTTCAGACGCGCTTTTTGGCTACTTAGAATCAGAGCTCCACCGTATGCACCGTCGACATGCATCCACATGTCATGTTTCGCTGCCATATCGGCGATAAAGTCTAAGTCATCAATAGCACCGTGGTCCGTTGTGCCCGCTGTGCCAACAATGGCAAATGGGATCAAACCTTCTGCTTTGGCCTGATTGAGAACTTCGTCTAATTTAGTGACATCCATCGTTCCATCGGCATTAGCATCGACAGTCATGACCGCTTTTTCACCCAACCCCATCCAAGACGCTGATTTTTGAACCGTGAAGTGGGATTTTTTCGAACATACAATACGTAGCTTGTCTGCGTATTCAGGAAGGCCAAGCTTTTGAATTGAGTGTGCACTGAGTTTGTCAGCAATCCAATCTCGCGCAAGCATCAAACCCATTTGGTTACTTTGCGTGCCGCCGCTCGTGAAGATACCGTCCGCTTTTGCACCTAACTCATATTTATCGCATAGCCAGTTCACAACTTTCTGTTCAACATAAGTCGCTGATGAAGCTTGATCCCATGAGTCCATCGACTGGTTCAAAGCCGCAATCATTGCCTCTGCCGCGATCGCTGGCATCAACGGTGGAGTATGTAGGTGAGCAATACAATCTGGATGTTGAGTAAAAATTGCGTTTTTCGCGACCAGCTCAGCAGCATCGTCGATAACGGATTTAAGAGGTGCATTTCCATTATCAAGATCAACGTCGTGAATCGCTGCTTCCAATGCTTTTGGATCCATACCTGAATACGGTGCAGTCACTTGTTCAAACACTGACTTCATTGCCGTAGTAGTGTGATTCATCACCGAAGCAAATTCATTGCTGCCCATCTCTCCAGTGTGGATGAAATGCTTCTTCCATTCATCTTGTGGCTGAGTTTCGATGTGACTACCGCCAGCGGCTAAAATCGCGTCTTCAAATACACGTAAAACAAAGTCGATTTGCTCAAACGAGATGATAAGAGGAGGAAGGAAACGAATTACTGCGCCTTCGCGTCCACCTTTCTCAACGATCAAGCCACGCTCGAGTGCTGCGCGTTGAATGGAAAGTGTGAGTTCACTATCCGCTTGAGGTTCACCAAATTTATTGAGCTCACCTTCTGGGTTTTTAATCTCCACGCCTAGCATCAAACCTTTGCCACGAACCTCTGCGATACAGTTCACACGCTTTTGAATACTTTCAAGGCCGTAGCGCAAGTACTGACCCGCAATATTGGCATGCTCAACAAGATTATCACGCTGGATAATTTCTAATGCTTTCGCACCAGAGACCATGGCTAACTGGTTACCACGAAATGTACCTGTGTGCTCGCCCGGCTTCCATGTATCATGTTGCTTGTTGATAACCAATAGCGACATTGGTAATCCACCGCCAATTGCTTTTGATAAACACAGAATATCTGGAACAATGCCCGACTCTTCGAACGCGAAATTGTAGCCAGTTTTACCAACACCACACTGGATCTCATCGAAGATCAGTAAGATACCGTGTTCATCACAAATACGACGTAACTCTCGTAGCCAGAATGCTGGCGCAGGAACAACACCACCCTCACCTTGCACTGGCTCCACGATAATCGCGGCAGGCTTCATAATGCCTGACTCATCATCGTTTAAAAGACGATCGATATAGCGAATACTTGCTTTTGCACCTTCATCACCGCCAAGCCCAAAAGGACAACGCAGGTTGTATGGGAAAGGCATAAAGTGCACATCCGACATCAAACCAGTTCGACGAGCTTTGGTGCCTAAGTTACCCATCATCCCCATCGTACCATTAGTCATACCATGGTATGCGCCACGGAAGGCAAACATAGTGTTGCGACCGGTAGTCTGTTTCGCGAGCTTGATAGCAGCTTCAACCGCATCAGCTCCAGACGGGCCACAAAATTGGATAACGCTGTTCTCGCTTAACTCTTGAGGAAGAAAAGACTTAACAGATTGAATAAACGTCGTTTTTGCTGATGTTGCAATATCTAGCGTCTGATATGGCAGTCCTGAATCTAATTGTTCTTTCAGCGCTTGGTTTATTTCAGGATGGTTATACCCCAAAGCTAGAGTGCCTGCCCCCGCAAGGCAGTCTAGAAAGATCTGTCCACGCGTATCTTCAACCAAGCACCCAAAGGCTTGTTTAATTGCGATCGGCAAACGACGTGGATAAGAACGTACTTCAGATTCATGCTCAGCCTGATCAATCAATACTTGATCTGGCGTTAAGTCATACGTTCCCTCAACGATAGGAACCTGAGACGAAAAAATGTTTGCGATATTGCTATCGACTTCAAAGGCAGTGCTCATACTACATAATCCCTTGAATTATAATAATTCTGTATCCTGTATTAATAATCATTAGAATGAAATTACAGGAGGTGTGAATACCCCTCCGCATTTGTCAGTGCATAAATGACAAATACAGATCATCCGCCACGATACTCGCGACTTTACATGTAAAAGGGATTAATCAAGGTTCTGTAATGCACCCGTTTTGTAAAACAGGACATTTCGGCAGTATGAAGCTGATTAGTGTGTGTTTATTCAAAGGTTTCAATGTTGGGTTTCCCATTAATATGCCGCGTTTACAGCATTAGTATCCCGTCTATCGACAAAAGGCTTTGCCGATACCTACCCTACGCAGTGTCACAATCAGCTTGAATGGTCACTACGCGTATCCCCCAGAGATCAAACGTTGTTAATTACGCTCCGAGATTGCGCGCGAATTTATCACAAAATAAAATCTTCTGGCAACGATTTTTCATATTAGTAACAGTGATGTAAATCACAACAAAACATACCCCATTGCAACTCACATGTTCATATTCATGAGCTATGCTTTTCTGCTTCTCTCAAATAGCTGTTATTTAAACAAATATTCTTGAGATATCATCACCTCATCTAAACAGAGGTTTAAGGTTGTGCTGCTTAATCGTAAAACATTCCTTTCTATATCCGGAACATTTAAAAAGATAGCATTCTCGTCACAGCTTTGCCTGGAGTAAGAGTGGTTATTCACCACAAGTGATGGTTTAAACATAGACTAGTAGGAATAGCTAAGATGTTTTGCAATGGCAGAATTAACAATCACTTGAGTCAATGAGACAAAGGGTTCGCTACTTAACGAAGTCTGTGACAGAAAAGAAGTTTGAGATTTTCAAAAAAATACGAAAAAGGCCTAACATTTTCATGTTAGGCCTTAAATCTGGAGCGACACACGAGGTTCGAACTCGTGACCTCAACCTTGGCAAGGTTGCGCTCTACCAACTGAGCTAGTGTCGC